>CAZZEC010000036.1:119-10311 GCA_964652565.1 uncultured Bacteroidia bacterium | reverse complement strand
AACTCTTTTGCCTGTCTCGCCCATTGATCTCTTCTGATCCTCCCTGGAAGGAATTCGATAAGTTCGTTTATGATGTCTTCATCAGCATAATTGAAATTGGCAACCTGCCTAAATGTACATATTTCCAATGAATTGAGCTTTTCTTCAACAAAAGGCCCTATTCCTTTGATGAGTTTCAGATCGTCTTTTTCCTGAAGTTTGGCCTTCCCTATGCGATTGAAATCAACTCTATGAATACGTGTGCGAATTCTTTGAAGTATTTCCTCCTTAGACTCTGCCTCTTTAACCAATATTGATTCTTGCTTTGCAGGAACTACTTTTTTCATTTGGTCCGTTTTTCCAGGAATATACTTCCCCCAGGTGAGAGGATAGCTCGTATCGGTATGCAATTCCGCTCGTTCAATCAACATCTTACTTAACCCGTGAAGAATTTCCTGAAAATAAGCTTTCTCTGCAAGCTCCTGGCTTATTATAGGCGAAGGGTCACAAAAATCAATAATATGAGGTTCTTCATTATATGTGGCAAATACTGTAGTACAAAAATCATATCCCAATTCTTCACTCAAGGCTATTGCATGCATATTCATCGTATTAAGAAGCGTGGGATGGGTTGCAGGAGTGCTTTCAAGAAATGCTCCCTTTGCGCTATCATAGGGCAGTGCAATCACTTCTTTAGATGAATTACCAATATACACACACATATATATTTCCTCTGCGGAAATCATAGACTGGACGATAACAGGTGAATCAGAAAGCAATCTGTGTGCCTTGAACAATTCTTCTGCATTCTGTACTAAATGGTTTTCGTGATAAGAACCGCCCTTCAGAGGCTTCATAATAGCCGGAAATCCAATCTCATCGAAGATCTCATCCCATTCCCAGGGTAGTTTCATATTCTGGTACGTCTCAGCAACGGTCCCTCTAGCTCGAAAATGGGAGGGTAGTAGCGTAGTTTTAGGAACATTCAGCAATATCTTTTCTGCCACAACGCTTGCAAAAAATCTATCATCTGCAGTTATAGAAAACGGATTATTGATAACTGTTGTACCTTCTATAGCAGCGTGCTTCAATAAACTTTGATAAAAAGGTACCCGCTGAGATACCAGGTCAAGTATTACACTATATTTACTAATATCACTATGTGATAATCTTCCGATTTTCATCGCTTCTGCATGAATACCCGCAGAATGATGCGTATTGAGGTAGCCAATAACTGAATCCGCTAAAAAGCTATCTTCGCCATAGAGAATACCGATCATTTGCTGCATGTTAAAAGATTGAGGTGTTGGAGAATGAGGTGTTACTGATTAAAGTTAGAAAAAAGCGTACAAAACTCAGGCTTCTCTTGTATTTCTTAACAGAAATTTCTCATTGGGATATGTAAGTGTATCCTTGAGAATACATAGAGAGAATGGGGTTCCTCATCTGATGTCCTTGGTGATTATTAGATTATATATACGACGATAGGATAGATTGGAGAAAGATATCCAATTACAAAGCATGTTTATCCCCTTGCCTTGCTATCTGGGGTAGCATCAAACAACCAGGTCATTCCTCTTTGTTTTTCAATAATCCCTAACGATGAAGTGTATCTTCCCAAAGGGGGATTTTCCCATACGGGCTCACAACACATTTTTTGACAACCCGCCTGAGTAAATCCTGCGTCTTGCGCTACTCCCAATACAATCAATTCTAATACGCTACTTTGAGAGAAAATAAATGAGTGAAAGCATATGGCGATATTCAGTATGAGAATTGCGAATCAAACCATCTCGAACAAATTCAAACTTAATATTGATTGATAAAATACGCTTTAGTTGATATCATTGAATGTACACAGCTTATTTATTCAAGCCTACTGCTTGATCAATCGATACGATAACCTATGCCCATGTAGTTGAACGTACATAAAATACATTCCATTGGGATAAGACCTAAGATCAATAGAATATTGATCTTTGAGGGAATGGGGCGGTCTGTCTGATCTAAAAAGTGATTTCCCCTTTAAATCAAAGACAGTAACTTTCACTGACTGGGGATTTTCATACTCGGCTGATATGTTAAATAATCCATTTCCTGGGTTAGGAAACACCTCAATGCGATTTCTATTATCTTGCGTAAGGTTCGGAATAGAAGAAACGGCGATTTCTGAAGCCAAACTTGCACTGTAAATGTTGGGAAGAATATTTGATTCGCGCCAAGCAATAGTATTGTCATTAATCTCATCCCCCAAATCGAAAAATATCCATTTTGCTGAAAGCCAGGGCTGCACCCTTAATAAATGTTCTTTACCCATTACCTGTTCCGTCACTTCACGCTCTGGATCGTAAGACACAGATAAGTAATTTATTACATTTTCCTCCCCATTTACCAGCCAGAATCTATCTAAAAAAGTAGAAGATATATCCTCTCCATTCGGACCGCGCATATGTGCTACATCTCTCATAAACCCTACCCCAACGGGATAAGGCGTATTGTCTGGGTTAGTAGAATACGTTGCTATATTCAATGTATCTGTTCCGATTTCAGCCAACCTGAACTTAATAGGTATAGGAACTTCGTTTACTGTACTGAATGGTATGGAAAACAACGAATCTGCTACTGCCCCCTGAAGGTCCCACCTGACCCTTCCATATCCTCCATCTCTTTGTATATGCGTTTCACTGACGATACCTCCAATTCGCTCGTTGTGTGTTAGGGCTTGGCTTGCAGGAGAATTAATTATCAATTCCTGCCCATTTAAAAACAAATTTGTACTCCCTATGGTCAATTGATTCACCTGAAGAGAATGATCTAATATTGTTGAATTAAGAATATGTAACTGTCCGATCTTTATGATGCCATTTCCTCCTATTCGATGTTCAAATCCTTTTCCAGTAAATAGCACCTTACCATCATTACCATAGATCTGCGACGCATCATTTTGCGTCCAGTTAGCGTCTAAGGGTTGGTAACCACTACCACTCGTACCTAGATGTATTTGCCCTTCATGATTAATCATACCTGCATTTTCTAACACGATTCCTCCTTCAATATACATCGCGGTTTCCCCAGCAATAGTGAGTTCTCCTTCCTGGATGAATAATACGTCCTGAGCATGTATTCTTGTGGTACATAAATACCCGAATATGAGTGTGATGATAATTTTCGCGTTCATATCCACTATTTATTTTCTAACGTTTTGAGAATCATATCCATCTTTGCTTGAAGTATTGCCATCTGGTCTTTCAGCATCGTATTTTCTCTTTTAATTTCTTCTATTTCTTCCTGCTGTTCTTGTATGGCTTTGATAGCTAATACAGAAAACTCGTCGTAAGGCAGTGAAAGAAAATGCTCGGAATGATTGACTAACTCAGGGAAAACTTCTTCGACTTCTTGTGCGATAAATCCCCATGAATATGATGCATCGTTGGGTTCGTTTTTATATAGATAATTTACGGGACGGAGTTGCATGACTTGGGACAACACAGGATTAGGAGCCAGGATATTTTTCTTCATTCTGAGGTCTGAAAGCTGGTTGTAGGCTCCTGTTGCAACATCTATGGAAGCTCTGGGCACTTGATTTCGTGAAAATTGCAGGTCATCGTTTGCATCCAAAAAGATATCCCAGAAATTGTTATCATTGTTTTGGTCTCTCATCCTTATACCCCCTCCATCATCATTATCTGACTGAAAGACATCCAATCGAGCGTCCGGGTTATCTCCAATCCCGACATTTCCTCCTCCAAATACCATGCGTATATCTTCTGGTGAATTGAAATTCAAATTCAGGGTTTGTCCAATCGTCTCAATTTGATTAGCATCAAATGCCATTCCTTCGTTAGTATCTCCCAGCAATAAAGTAGCATTCCTTGGGTCAAGATTTCCTCCTACGTTTATTGAACCCAGTGTTTTCACCTGTAACATCCCTGTAGGCATATTGAAACCGATAGCTGTTTGCCCATTTTTCAAAATAGTAAATATATTTCTACGAGTAATGGTTATACTTTGATTATTACCCGTTCGAAATCCGTTACCTATTGTAAGTACAGGGTCTGTCGCCACCCAATTAGCACTATCTCCCTCATCCAGGTTATATCTCCCCAACGCCAATGCCCCATAAGATTTTGCCAGGGTCCGATATCCCATGGTATAAGAATAATTTCCCCTAGCCTCTGTTACCCAGCCCGTGGAAAAAGAATTGTATCCATAAGCATCATTGGGGCCCAGAGAAACTGACGCTTGCCCTCTGGCATCGGCATTCCATCCAATGGCTACAGCATAATCTTCTCTTGATGAGGAAGCACCTAGTCCTGTTGTTCCTCCTCCTATGGACACTCCATATCTTCCTCCTGTATATCCATACATCGCAATACCCCCCTCTTCTTCAGCCGTTCCTTCAAAGGTAATACTTCCTCTTCCTCTTGAGCTTCCTCCAAATGTAAAGCTGTTATTTCCCCTGGCATTGCCGAAAAAGGCTACAGAGCCACTCCCATCTGCCCATCCGAAGCTCCCCCAGGCAAATGCTCCAAATCCTTTAGCCCTGGAATTCTGCCCTCCTGCAAAGGAATAGAATCCTACACTATCATAATCCCAGAATTTATCGTAATTAATTCCACCAAACGGTTGATTTAAATATCCAAATCTGAGTGCACCTTTCCTTCCATACCAAATCATTTTAAACCCTTCACCAGACAGAGAATCGCCAAATAATACATTCGCCTGATCTTTAATATGCAAATTGGTAAAAGGATCTTCTATCCCAATCCCTACAAAATCCTCATCATAAAATATTTTAGATCCATTCTCTTTCCACAGAGATCTAATAGGTAAATCTACTGTATCGCTTCCAGACAGTGTTAACGCAGTATCTCCTACGACCGTTAGGGTTTGTAATTCATTGTTGGGATCATCATCCTGATCCAGCACTTCAATGGTAAAATCGGGATAAGTACCCTGTATATTTACCGAACCCGAACCCGTAAGAGATACCTCCTGATCCGGCAGACTGTTTGAGATAGTCGTTCCATTTATTTCGATTCCATCTCCAGCGTCATAGTTGGCATCTCCTGCATTGTCATTCGCAGGTTCCCATTCTGTTCCATTCCATTTGAGTATTTGCCCATCCTGAGGTACATTATTGGAAATGCCTCGACCTCTTAGCGCGGTCACAGAGAGATTGGGAAAATTGCCTTCTACATCTCCTTCCGCCTGAGTGTTTACTGTAATATCATCGGTTGGATCAATATCCCCAATGTTATTGATCACATCATTATCGATATCGATGCCATCTCCCCCCTGGTATCCTCTCCCCTCCGGGAGAACAATCTCTCCCCCATTCCTATCCAGGATCAATCGATTATCCTGCAAACTGATCGTTTGAAGTTCATTGTTGGGATCATCATCCTGATCCAGCACTTCAATGGTAAAATCGGGATAAGTACCCTGTATATTTACCGAACCCGAACCCGTAAGAGATACCTCCTGATCCGGCAGACTGTTTGAGATAGTCGTTCCATTTATTTCGATTCCATCTCCAGCGTCATAGTTGGCATCTCCTGCATTGTCATTCGCAGGTTCCCATTCTGTTCCATTCCATTTGAGTATTTGCCCATCCTGAGGTACATTATTGGAAATGCCTCGACCTCTTAGCGCGGTCACAGAGAGATTGGGAAAATTGCCTTCTACATCTCCTTCCGCCTGAGTGTTTACTGTAATATCATCGGTTGGATCAATATCCCCAATGTTATTGATTATATCATTATCGATATCGATTCCATCTCCCCCCTGGTATCCTCTTCCCTCCGGGAGAACAATCTCTCCCCCATTCCTATCCAGGATCAGTCGATTATCCTGCAAACTGATCGTTTGAAGTTCATTGTTAGGGTCGCTATCTCCATCTTCGACTTCATCTGTGCCATTGATTTCAAAATTGGGATAAGCTCCTGTTACCACAGTTGATCCTGTACCTGTCAGCGAAATAATTTGATCTGGGCTAGCATTATTGATTATGTTCCCATTAATAGTAATCCCAGTTCCCGGAATATAATCTCCACCTCCTCCCCCACCTACAATCGTTGTTCTTAATGGCAACCAAAGATTTCCGTCATAATAGTAAAAGCTCGTGTCATTCGTAATAAAGACCATTAATCCCTGCGCCGGATTAATAATAGCATCACGCTGTAAGAGACTCATCCTTGGGATGAGGATTCCCTTTTCCGTGGATGTAATATCTAATGCAGCAGAAGGATCAGGAGTAGGATTATTGATACCAACACTTTGTGACAGGGCTATATTTGTGGCTAGCAAACAACAAGTAAGGAATAGATATATATTCTTCATGTGTACTTTATTTGGAAAAATGATTCCAAATAAAAGTACTTATGTATGAAACAAATTTGTTAAGGGAAAACCCTGAAATCAGGGTTTTTCGAAGATCATGAAATGTTGCCAGGGTAACATATCTCTGTTTTCCGTTAGGGTAAGCCCAACGTATTCCATTTCTTTTACTGCCTGATCAACACTCATCTTATGCAAACGCTTAATAGGAACTGAGGGATCTTCCATTCGATATTCTACCAGATAGACTCTACCACCTGGTTTTAGTGCCTCAACGATTACTTGCATCATTTCCAGGGGGTAGGAAAGTTCGTGATAAACGTCTACGAATAATACAGCATCGACAGTATTGGGTCGTAGATTTGGGGATTTTTCTTCTCCCTGAATAAGTTCGATGTTATCAACACCTAATCTTTCTTTCTTTTCTTGTATCAACGCTAGCATTTCAGGTTGTATATCTACAGCTAATACTTTGCCTTCAGGAACCAACTCAGCCATTCGAAAAGAGAAATATCCCGTACCTGCGCCAATATCTGCAACCACATCATCCGGTGCCAGTTCGAGGTTTTTTACCAAAAGGCTGGTTTTTTCTTCTGCTTCTCGTTCTGGCCGTTCTAGCCAACCAGCTCCTAAATGTCCCATCACATGGGCGATTTCCCTACCCAGATAGTATTTCCCAATACCATCATAACTACTTTCACCTGTAGTATATACCTCTTCATCCACTGGACCTTGCTCACTAGAGCCTGTCTGAGATTTACAGGATATCATGCCCATCAAGACCCAAAGGCATATTCCATATATTTTTATTGTGTACGGTATCATTACTTTTATTTGATGAAAGAACCTTCAGTAAAGTACATTGTTTTAATGCGTACGATCTTTCAAGACTGACTGCATAGCATACATTTCGTCCCTCAGTCTGGCCGCTTCAATAAAATCCAGCTCTTTGGCAGCTGTTTCCATTTTCTTTCGGATTTCCTGTATCTTTTTCTTGAGTTGATCAGTAGTTAAATACTCAGAGGTAGCCTCAGCAGCAACATTTACAGCCTCTTCAAACTCGTCATATGACTTCGCTCTCATCCCCAGGGTATCCTGAAAGATATCCTTTTTCGATTTCTTTACGGTTTGTGGAGTTATCCCATGCGCTTGATTGTATGCCAGTTGTTTGGTCCTTCGATATTCAGTTTCGTCCAGCAACTGCTGAATAGAGTCTGTGATTTTATCCGCATAGAGTATTACCCTACCTTCTACGTGTCTGGCGGCTCTACCAGCAGTCTGTATCAACGATTGACTAGATCGCAAAAAACCTTCTTTATCAGCATCGAGGATGGCAACCAATCCAACTTCAGGCAAGTCCAACCCTTCTCTCAATAAGTTGACCCCTACTAACACATCAAATTTCCCCTCACGCAATTCTCTAAGAATATCAACCCTATCCAACGCATCAATGTCAGAATGTATGTATCTCGCCTTGATATCCAGATCCCCTAAATAACGGGTTAACTCCTCTGCCATTCTCTTGGTCAAAGTAGTAACCAATACTCTATTCTCTCTTTTAACTTCATTATCCACTTCTTCCAATAAATCATCTACCTGCGTAGTACAAGGTCGTAGTTCTACAGGAGGATCTAATAATCCGGTAGGTCTCACGATTTGTTCCACCACTACCCCATCGCTTTTTTCCAATTCATATTCTGCAGGTGTGGCACTCATGTATAGCGCTTGACTTACCATAGATTCAAATTCATCAAATCGCTGTGGACGGTTATCCAATGCAGAAGGAAGCCTAAAGCCATGTTCTACCAAAGTGAATTTTCTTGACCTGTCTCCATGATACATACCACGTACCTGGGGAATGGTAACATGGCTCTCGTCTATCACCATCAAATAATCGTCGGGGAAATAATCCAATAAGCAATAAGGTCTGCTGCCAGGTGTACGTCTGGACAGATATCTGGAATAGTTCTCAATACCTGAGCAATATCCTAGTTCGCGCATCATTTCCAGGTCAAATTCTGTCCTTTCTTTTAGCCTGTTAGCTTCTAAAAACATTCCCTGTGCTTCGAAATAATCAACTTGCTTGACAAGATCTTCCTGAATCTCTTCAATAGCTATATTTAGTGATTCTCTTCTTGTAACAAATAGATTAGCGGGATAAAACGTATACCATTGAAAATCATCTACACGCTTTCCTGAATCAGGCTCAAACCGCTGTATCGTTTCAATTTCATCTCCAAAGAAAATGACCCGAATTCCATAATCATCGTATGCAGGAAAAATATCAACGGTATCTCCTTTAACTCTAAATTTACCATGCTCTAATACCGTCTGTGTACGACTGTAAAATAATTTGACGAGCTTGTCCAGAAACATATTTTGAGATATAACCTGATCGCGATGTATCTGAAAGATATTTGCCTCATAATCTTCAGGCTTACCGATACCATAAATGCAGGATACAGAAGCTACCACAATTACATCTCTTCTTCCCATCGTAAGTGCTGTGGTAGCTCTTAGCCTGAGTTTTTCAATATCTGTATTCAATGATAAATCTTTCTCTATGTAGGTATTTGTCGTGGGAATAAATGCTTCTGGTTGATAATAATCGTAATAAGAGATGAAGTACTCAACAAGATTATCAGGGAAAAACTCTTTGAACTCCCCATATAACTGTGCTGCCAACGTTTTATTATGGCTGATGATAAGCGTCGGACGTTGTGCCTGCTCAATTACATTAGCGATGGTAAACGTCTTACCAGATCCTGTCACTCCGTACAGTACTTGATGTTGTTCTCCACTTTCAAGACCTTCGACTAATTGTGTGATAGCTTGAGGCTGATCTCCAGCAGGCTTGTAGGAAGAATGTAATTTAAATGGCCGATCGGACATATATTGCTTTGATGTTTAAGGAAAAAACGCTCAGTGATAAGAAAATACGGTAATATAGATAAAAAGATTAGTACTGTATTTCCGATGTATACATAATAACTGCTATGGGGAAGAAAAGTATGACCCAAATGCTAATTTCATGTAATTTACCACTAAAATATACCTATGCCAGATTCCATACTTATTTTAGGTGCTACTTCTGATATTGCCAGAGCCATTTCTCATCAATATGCTTCCAGAGGATATACGATTTACTTAGCTGCAAGAGATATTACCCGTGTGAGTTCAGATGTAGAAGATCTCAAAATTAGATATAAAGTAGCAGCCGTTGCATTAGCATTTGATGCAGTAGCATTTAATCAACACGATACTTTTGTCCGTGAGCTTCCTACTCTACCCACCATAGTATGTTGTGTATTTGGGTATTTGGGAGACCAACAGGTTGCTGAAAAAAACTGGGAAGAAGCCAAACAAATAATGGAAGTCAATTACATGGGTGCGGTGTCAATTTTACATCACATATCCAATGCCTTTGAGGCAAGAGCAGCTGGGGTAATAGTCGGGATTAGTTCCGTGGCCGGAGAAAGGGGAAGAGGAAGCAATTATTATTACGGCAGCGCAAAAGCGGGTTTTACAGCATACTTATCCGGGTTGAGAAATAGATTATCTCACAAAGGAGTACATGTGCTGACCGTAAAACCTGGATTTGTAAAAACGGCCATGACTGAAGGGATGGACCTCCCAGGTCCGCTTACCGCTCTTCCCAAGCAAGTAGCTAAGGATATTTCACGAGCAGTAAATAAAAAGAAAAATGTATTGTACACGCTTTGGATGTGGAAATATATCATGTGGGTCATCCGGAATATTCCGGAGTTTATATTTAAGAAGATGTCATTGTGATTATTGTTTAATTGATGTATTGTTGTGTTGATGTATTGTTGTGTTGATGTATTGTTGTGTTGATGTATTGTTGTGTTGATGT
>CAZZEC010000035.1:8491-43550 GCA_964652565.1 uncultured Bacteroidia bacterium | reverse complement strand
CTCTTGCCCTGATGTAGCAGGTTCTATAAGATTAATGGGATGTCCGGAAATACGAGTTGATACAGATATGGATGGAGTACCAGATCTGCAAGACTCATGCCTTCAAATTCCTGGATCACCCGAACTGAATGGATGTCCGGATACCGATAAGGATGGAATTGTCGACTCAGAGGATCTTTGTCCAGAAACATCGGGAAGCATAAAAGGATGTCCAGACACAGATGGGGACGGAACTCCGAATCCCGAAGATGAATGTCCAGATGAACCGGGATCAGCCATGTATAATGGGTGTCCTGACCTGGACGGGGATGGGGTTATAGATAAAAAAGATAAGTGCCCTGAGACAGTGGGAAAAATTGCGTTAGATGGCTGTCCCGAAGTAGATCTTGTAAGTATACAAACATTATCCAATGCTGAAGGAAGTATACATTTCCGTACGGGAAGTGCCATTTTGCTACCTGAGTCCCTAACCATCTTGGATAAAATTGCAGATATTCTTATTACCTACGAAGATTATAAATTGAGAATTGCAGGACATACCGATTCAATGGGTGGTACTCGTTTAAACCAACTCCTATCAGAGAAACGCGCCAGGGCATGTGCCGATTATTTAATTTTACGAGGTATTGAAGCAGAAAGGCTTACATATCTAGGAAATGGGGAAAATAATCCCATTGCAGATAATATTACCAAGGAAGGCAGAAAAAAAAACAGAAGGGTAGAATTTGACCTACATTTATAATTACAATTTACACTTTTTTTAGCATATCCTTACATTTCACATAATGGAACCTTATGTGCTTCGTTTTTTATACATATGTATTTTCATTGTGTTTTTTTTTACGCAGATAAAACTATCTCTACAATTGAGGCCTGAAAAACCCCCATTCAATCACATAGAGTTGACTCCCTTACAATAAATAACATAATTTAAAAAATACTATTTGCGTAAATAAAGCATCGGCATAATTTATGCTATTAAATAAAATATAGCATTAGCTTATACGTTTTTCTGACACTGAAGTAAATATTGAAGCGTTATAGATTGGAAAAATTTACACTCATGGCAATAAGCATCAAAAGATTTCACCTTGTCCTATGTGTTAGCCTGTTGGTTGGAAGGTGGATTCCCTCATTTTCACAAACCAGCGAACAACCCTGGATGATAGGTCTATCCTATACTTTACTTGATTATCAAGGTCCAATTCTAGGTAATTACTTTGATTTTAAATCCATGAATCCAGGGGGTACTGTGAGTGCCCACACTTACATCAATAATGCATTAAATCTCTCCATCAATACCTTCTTTTCTCCAGATGTAGTCTATCCAGAAACAGAAGAGAGATTTTTGGAAACTTCTCTTATAGACGTAAATGCATTGATCTCACTCAAATCAAACGGTACAATCTTTGAAGAAGACGCTTTTTTCGCACCGTATATTGCAACTGGGTTTGGACTAAACAGTGCCAGTAATATCAATAGGGTTTACGTCCCTGCTGTTTTCGGTGTCCGGCTACAGATCACCGATAAATTCGGCGTCAATTTCCAAGCTACCTACAAACAAAATTTAAAGTCTACTGATATCCAAAACATGACATTTTCAGGAGGGGTTGTATTTACGCTTCCTACCCCTGAAAAAACAAAGAAACCAAAAGAAAAAGAAGATCCACGAAAAGATAGTGATGGAGATGGGGTTCCGGATGATATAGATAAATGCCCTGATGTCAAAGGAATGCAAACCTATCTAGGGTGTCCTCCCCCAGAGCAGGAAAAAAAGGAACCTGCTATTGATCAGACGCTGGAGACTGATACCGATATGATGGATAATCAAAATGATTCCGATGGACTCGATGAATATCGCCCAATCTCAGGCCAGGATAGACAGTTCATTCAGAATGCGATGAATAGAATATTCTTTGAAACAGCAAGTTCTAATTTGCTGCCCAGCAGTTATCCTACACTCGATTCTGTTGCAATGATCATGAACAGATACCCTTCGATGAAGCTGGATGTTAGAGGGTATACGGATAACAGAGGGTCCTATGACATCAATCAAGTACTGTCTGTCATGCGAGCTTACGAAGTCAAGTACTACTTGGTCAAGCAGCAAGGAATAAAGATGAGAAGGATTACCTCCAATGGATATAATCAGGAGAATCCCATTGCTTCAAATGAAACCCCAGAGGGTAGAAAGCTGAATAGAAGAGTAGAATTACACGTGGTAGAATAAGGTACATTTATTCTTCGTTATTATATAATTACATTAATTGTTAATTATACTTATCAAAATGCACAAGCTAAATGCCCTAATTAAATCTCTCTTTCTATGCCTATTCTTAATTTTTAGCATAGTATGGTCTCCGTTACAATCTCAGGAAATCGATGAATCTTTTGCTCCAAGTATTCAACAAGCTTCTGCTGGCTATGCCATAGACCTTCAGCCAGATGACAAGATACTTGTAGTCACCTCAAGAGACGTAATCGTACAAGGTCAAAGAGCCAACTACTTAGTTCGTTTTCTTCCAGATGGAAGTCTAGATTCTTCATTTACCTTTCCTGAAAACATATTGGGTCGTCCAGCAGCAATGAAATGTCAAAGTGATGGAAGAATTATTGTTGCAGGTAATTTTAAGGATAAAGACGGTAAATTTATTGGAAATCTTATACGATTACTACCTGATGGACAAATAGATAGTTCCTTTAATACATACTCGGCAATATTTCCCAACATAGTAAAACTCGAAGTCTTACCCAATAATAAAATTTTACTCCTCGGATATGAGCAGGGACAAATTGGAAGAGACTTTTTTGTGAGCTTGGTTGGAAAAAAGGGTATAGAAGATACAGCATTTAACACTTTGATATTTCGTTGGGAGGAAATAGAGAATCGAGTTAAGGTTTCAGATATAGGTTATCAAAGTGAAAATGATATCATTTTAGCTGGGACTAAGTTAAACATTGGAGGGTATACACAGGATATATTCAGAATAGACTCATCAGGCACTGTAGACACCACATTTAATCCCAGCATTTTATCTGACTCTAGACATGGTTTCGTAGTAAAACAAATTGCTATTCTAGCCAATGGGAGAATAGGAGTTCTTTCTGAAGATGAAAAAAATATATCCTTATTAGATGAAAGTGGTATTTTAGTGGATTCCTATGAGTATGAAAATAATTATGCATCAATATTTCCATTAAATCAAAAAGATTTTGTTGTTTTAGGAAGAGATATCCATTTATTTTCTTCTCTAGGGGATTTCAAGGATAGGGTACAATTTAATTATTATGATGGCACTGTATTGGGAAGTATCAATACAAGTGATACTACCCTAGTCATTGTTGGATCATTCACAGCTTTGCATTCCTTATCACAGACCCATCTCAGTCCTGGAATAGCAGAATTTTTCTATAAACGCACTGTCAATAATTTCTCATCTAAGATCTCTTTTAAACATTACAACAAACTAGGTATCTTCAAAAACGGTACAGTTAATAGTTTTATCACACAGCCTGATGGAAAAATTGTCGTAGGAGGGTATTTTCATATAGTAGATGGCATTTCAAGAAATCATATAGCAAGACTCTTACCTAATGGTAGTATTGATACCACATTCAATCCTGAATTAGTTTCATTTAATTCGATTATTGAAAATATCCAACAACAATCCAATGGAAATCTAGTGATTGGAGGACAAGATAAAGGTGAAGCTAATAACTTTAATGATAATACTGCCCTCAGAGGTGTTGCAATCACTGATAAGGACGGATATGGTCTTAGTAATCTTGAAGTACCTCCTCCCAAGCTGACTGCCGTCCCTTTTATGGAAGTTGACCAAAATGACAGGATTTATTTAGGAAACAAAAATCTTGTTCGGAACGGTCTTGATTCCTTCCAACAGCTCTGGAGATTTAGCATTGATGGGATATTAGAAGAAAAGTATGATAAAAAATATATTACTTCAAGTGAATTTATTTGGGGATATAGGGCAATAAGTGATAACAACCTGTTGCTTTGGGGTTATCAATTAAGCTATGAAAATTATGATACAACCTTTGTGGTAAAAATTCTTCCTTCCGGAGAAAGAGATACTACATTTAATCCCCCTCTTACTACTGACTTTGTGGCTAATTCAGCCTTTGAGTTAGATTCAGGAAGAATCGGTGTAATAGGAAATATGTCCAATTCAACTACCCCGAAGTCTATCTGGCTATTAGATTCTACAGGACAAATCATATACAAAAAGGAACTAGGTATCAACGCCGAAAGCGATCCTTTCATTATTCTTCCAACAATTCTCCCCTATGCCAAAGAATATATTTATTTGTGGGGAAATATAGATAGGTATGATGAAAAAGAGCTTTCACACAATTCTTTAATCATAGACAAATTTGGAAACTATGCATCTGAATTATTTCCAGATGCCCTGACATCAAGAGTCAATGATGTTCAATTCATCGAGGAAAATACCTTAATGTTAGGAGGGCAGTTCTCTCTCGAATCAATCCTATCTCCATTACTGAAAGTAACTCTTTCTTCTACCCCTACTTCCGTACCAACACCTTTTGAAGACAATGCTCTGATGACTCTTTTTCCTAATCCATTATCTGATAGCAGACTTACTCTTTCGTTAAACCAATCGTTGTTGAATAAAAGTCTCCATCTGAAAATCTTTGAGTTGTCTACGGGAAGGATTGTACACCAAGAAGATCTCATAGCTCAGGAGAATCACTATATATGGCTTAAAAATCTTGGACAGGGGATTTATGCATGTAAATTAGAATCAGAGCATAATAGTTTTACAAAATTGCTTCTCATAAAGTAAAAGGAAGGTCTTATTTATTATACACCTTACAATAGGCAATGGATATATAATACATTTACCTGTGCTACGTTGAGGTATCTGTTTTTATACGATCACTATTTAAATTTTCTTCTAACTTGTGGGTAATCTATATTTGTTGGATCATATAGATACCTATGGTAAACTCTTTTGGAAATATATTTCGAATCACAAGTTTTGGAGAATCTCACGGAGCAGGTGTGGGTGTAGTCATAGATGGATGTCCATCGGGTCTTCCAATTGACCTGGAAGGCATTCAGGCAGAACTGGACCGTAGGAAACCCGGTCAGAGTAGAATCACTACCCAACGAAAGGAGTCCGATGAGTTTGTACTATATTCAGGTCATGTGGACCACGTGACGACTGGGGCACCCTTATGTTTTTTTGTGCCCAACACCAATGCCCGATCCAAAGATTACAATCACTTAGCACAAAATTTTCGTCCTTCTCATGCTGACTATACGTATTTTCAAAAATATAAAGTAAGAGATCACAGAGGAGGTGGAAGATCTTCAGCCAGAGAAACTATTGCCAGAGTAATAGGAGGGGCTGTCGCCAAACAACTTTTGGCACAGATATCTGATATATCCATTGAAGCATGGGTTCAATCCATTCACGAAATTTCGCTGGATTCTATTCCAGGAAAAATAGAACTTAAAACATCCTATCAGCAAGCTGTGAGATGTCCTGATGCTGTGGTTGCTGAGAGGATGTATCACTTTATAGATGAGATCAGAAAAGCAGGAGATTCAGTGGGAGGTGTCATTGCCTGTAGAGTCAAAGATGCTCCATCTGGGATAGGTGAACCCATTTATCAAAAATTGCATGCTATATTGGGTTCAGCCATGTTGAGTATCAATGCAGTAAAAGGATTTGAAATCGGATCAGGATTTGAAGGCACGAAAATGAAGGGATCTGAACACAACGATGAATTTTACATGGATGAAGATAAAGTGCGTACACATACCAATTTTTCTGGAGGTGTACAAGGAGGAATAAGTAATGGTGAAGAAATATATTTTAGGGTAGCATTTAAGCCTACTTCTACGATCATGAGAGATCAACAGAGCATCAATGCCGAAGGAGAAGCAGTGATCGTTGAAGGTAAAGGGAGACATGATCCCTGTGTAGTTCCCAGGGCAGTTCCCATAGTAGAATCCATGGCAGCATTAGTGCTGGCAGATTTTATCATGCTCCACCGTGCAAAGGATATTTCTTTGTCCATTTCAGAACTAGTTCAGGAATGACCTGAACAATACGAAAAAAATGTTATTAGAAATAAAGTAGGTACCAGAGTTAAGAAATTCTGGCGAGGTATCACTTATTTTACTATTTTAAGATAAACTTTGATTGTATTATGCATGAGGTTGCAATAGGCATTGACATTGGAGGTACTTATACCAAATTTGGGGTAGTAAGTGAAGATGGTAGCATGCTCGCCAACGGATCTATTCCCACTGAGTCTGACAAAGGACCCAAAGATTTTCTCGACCGGCTCTATAATCACATTAACTATAGTATCAAATCACTGGATTTCTCTACAGAGATTATTGGCATTGGTATTGGTGCTCCTAATGCCAATCCACATCGTGGTACTATTGAGCATCCAGCAAACTTGCCCTGGGAAGGTGTCACACCGTTAATAGACCTCTTTCAGGATTACTATCCCGTTGAGATGCAAATCACTAATGATGCAAATGCTGCAGCCATAGGAGAAATGCTGTACGGAGGGGCGAAAGGAATGAAAGACTTTGTCTTGATTACACTGGGAACTGGATTGGGAGGAGGAATCGTAGCAAATGGCGAGCCGATAAATGGACATGATGGAATGGCTGGGGAAATTGGACATACCCTGATAAGACCCGGAGGAAGACAATGCGGTTGCGGCAATAGAGGATGTCTGGAAACTTATACATCCGCTACAGGCATAAGGAGAACCATTTTTGAATTGCTAGCAGACACCTTAGAAGAAAGTGCCTTTAGAAAAATTTGCTGGAATGACCTTACTGCTGCTCGCATCACAGATGAAGCGAGAAAGGGTGACCCTATCGCCTTGAAGGCTTTTGACATGACAGGAGAATACCTAGGCAAGGGACTCGCAAGCACAATAGCATATTTTAGCCCTGAAGCTATTTTCCTGTGGGGAGGGTTAGCCAAAGCTGGGGATTTCATATTTGAACCCACTAAAAGATATATGGAAGAAAATGTATTAAAAGTATATAGAAATAAAGTAAAACTTATTGCATCGAGTTTACAAGATGTAAATATAGCCGTGTTGGGAGCTGCCGCTTTGATTTGGAAATCGCGGAAAGACAGAGAAGCTGCGACCGTAATTGCCCAATGACCACTCAAACTCATTTCAGTATACCTATAGTTCCGATGAAAGCAGTTGCTTTCATCGGACATTGTTATCATCTACCAATACTTTGCTTATTAATCTCATGGAGTTAATGAAATTCAGGAATTTTTTTCTTATTAATATCCTCCTTCTGGTACAGTTTGAAGGACTATCTCAGCAATCGCAAATCCTATTTCCCGTCCAAGCGTTTTGTATCGCAGCACCTTCCCAGGACATGCTTCCACCTTTCCTCAATTTTATCGAGTATGAGTTAGCACCCAAAGGCGTAAACACGCTAATATTGAGAGTGGATTACAATTATTCGTATGAAAGTCATCCCGAACTGAGAAATGATAAAACGTTATCCAAAGAAAACGTAAAAAAAATCGTAAATCTATGTAAAGAATATAATATACGTGTTATCCCACAAATCAACTTATTAGGACATCAATCCTGGCACTCCAATCTGGAAAACTTACTCTCCGTATACCCTGAATTCGATGAAACCCCGCAAATTACTTTACCCGAAATATATGAATGGCCGAATGAAGATAGCCTATATTGTAAAAGTTATTGTCCGCTACATCCTGAAGTACATGACATTGTATTTGACTTAGTAGATGAAATTTGCCAAGTATTTGAAGCAGATGCCTTCCATGCTGGTATGGATGAAGTATTTTACATTGGCCACGAACAATGTCCGCGATGTGCAGGAAAAAATAAAGCAAAACTATTTGCAGATGAGGTTACCAAGATTCGCAATCACTTAGCTGAAAATGAAATTGAACTATGGATTTGGGGAGATCGGCTGCTAGATGGAACATCTACCGGAATGGGTATGTGGGAAGCTAGTATCAACAATACCTTTCCAGCCATCGATATGATCCCCAAAGATGTTGTCATTTGTGACTGGCATTACGAACGACCAGATAAAACGCCAGTCTATTTTGCTATGAAAGGATTCCGGGTGATCACCTGCACCTGGCGCACACCACATGTAGGAGTGGAACAGGTTCGCGATATGATACAGTATCGCACAGATGCAACTCCCGAAATGAAAGAACGGTATCTGGGGATGATGCAAACTATATGGACCAGTGCCGGAAACTTCATGCAACAATATTACGGCCCTAAAGTAGTGGAAGAGAAATCGCAGGTTGAAACCTTCCATCAGATTTTTGAACGAATGAAATCAATAGATTGATTTCTGAACTCTCATAAGTTACCCTACCTTATTTTGTACTTAAAACTACTAATATGATACAACCTATCATGTACTAGTATTTCACCTGAATTGAATGGACTAAATAGAAATTTTTACCTCATTTAATTTAGTTTGCAAAAGTGAAAGATATCCATTAGATTCACTTTTGTAAATAATACATTGATACTATGCAACGCGTTTATCTTGGAGAATTTGAAGAACTCGTATTACTCATTGTAGCTGTATTGCAAGGGGAAGCGTATGGCGTCTTGGTTAAAGAAGAATTAGAAAGTCAAACGGGACGTGGGGTAAACATCAGTGCTATTCACGCTGCGCTCCGCAGATTGGAATCCAAGGGTTTTGTATCGAGTGAATGGAGCGAAGCTACCGCTCAGAGAGGAGGTCGCAGAAAAAGACTTTTTAGCATCACACAAAATGGAGTATTGGCTTTATCACAATTAAGAGATACTCGAAATCGTCTCTGGGATCAAATACCAGATATTTCCACCAACCTATCATTCTCATGAGTTATCCTTCTCCACCAAAATGGGCGGATAGGTTCCTCGAATGGTACTGCAGGCCCGAATTGCTTGAAGAAATTCAAGGAGATCTATATGAACTCTTTGACAAAAGAGTAGAATATCACAAGCATCCTATCGCACAACTTAGGTATTTCTGGGATGTTCTCAGGTCATGCCGATTATCAACCATCAAATATTTCAATATCAATCTTTCCACTATCATGTTTCAACACTATCTCAAGATCACATTCAGAAATATTTTGAAGCATAAATCCTATGCTGCCATCAATATATTGGGTCTTACCGTGGGAATTGTAACTAGTCTACTCATCTATTTATGGGTACAGGATGAGATCAGTTTTAATACATTCCATGAAAAAGGAGACCAGATACACAAGATCATGGTCAATTTTCGTACACCCAATGGGGAAAGTTATACCTGGTCTAATACTCCCTACCCCTTGGGGCCACAATTAGTCAGCGAGTATCCTGAAATAGAATCTACACATTATCTTGGGAATTGGTACGAAGTGCTACTTAGCAGAGGAGACCAGCGATTTAAAGAATCTGGCTTGGCTGTTGACTCGTTATTTCTGGAAAGTTTCAGCTTTCCCCTTCTTCAGGGAAGTACAGAATTTGATAATCTACATAGCATAATCATCACTGACGAGGTAGCTGAAAAATTCTTTGGCAGGGACTGGCAAAATCAAGACATATTGGGAGAAACGCTCCAAATGTCCAACCAAAGACCCTATGTCATTACAGGTATCATTTCGTCGCCTCCTACTAACTCTACGATTCAATTTGATTTCTTAACCTCTTTGACTCAATATCTGGAACTTAAGTCCTGGAATAAAGTGTGGGGCAATTATAATAATGCTACTTACGCAAGATTAGACGAGAAGGCAGATCCCCTATTAGTAGAAGATAAGATCAAACAGGTAATCAATGATCGTCTATCAGAAGAGGATAGAGGGGGTACGAGTATAGACTTGCTCCTTCATCCCCTGGAAGATGAATACTTATACAGTGAATTTGAGGATGGTCAGATCACGGGAGGAAGGATCGAATATATAAGAATTTTCTCCATGGTAGGCATATTTTTACTGCTCATTGCTTGTGTTAACTTTACAAACCTTGCCACCGCCAGAGCGGGTATTAGAACTCGAGAAATCGGGGTAAAGAAAGCTATCGGAGCATCTCGAAATTCTTTGACTCAGCAATTTATGGGCGAATCAATCTTACTTACAGCCATATCCTACATTATCTCTATCATCTTGATTCAACTTATACTCCCCTATTTTAATACACTTACTGACAAAGAACTAACGATAGATTTCGGTGAGGGTTCTTTTTGGTTTTTTTCTATGATAATCATCCTTCTTACGGGCATTGTAGCAGGAATTTATCCCGCCCTTTTTCTTTCATCAACAAAAACCATAGACATTTTGAAAAGTCAGGTGGGTAGTTTTCTTAGGGGTGCAGGGTTGAGAAAAGCGCTTGTTGTTGTACAATTTTCCCTTTCAGTGCTCATGATTGTCACCACACTTGTAGTCTATCGCCAGATCCAGTTTATCAAACAAAAAAACCTGGGCATGGATAAAGAGAATGTAGTCATGGTTCCTCTAGAGGGTATTGATAGTCCGGAAAAATATGAGACATTTAGACAACGTGTTGAACTAAATCCCAATATACAATCTGTTACTGCGGCAAATTTTAGTCCACTAATGGTATGGAATAGTACGACTTCCGTCAGTTGGGATGGAAAACCAGATAAGGAAGATGTGATGTTTCACATTATTCAAACCGACTACAACTACCTGGAGACAATGAAAATCCCATTGACCGAAGGACGAACACACAATCCAGAGATAAGATCTGATAGTACAGGCTACCTCGTCAATGAAGCAGCAGTTAAGGCCATGGATATGAAAGAACCTGTTGGGCAATCGCTGAGCACCTGGGGGATAGATGGGAAAATCATTGGGATTGTCAAAGACCACCATATTGCTTCTTTGTACGACCCTATTGAACCTATGGTCATAAGATATAGTCCTCGTCAGACAAACATTCTCATAGCCCGAACTACAGTTGGAGGAACAGAAGCTGCTATAGAACACATCAAAGAATTAAAAACTGAATTTAGTCCTGTATATCCCTTCGAATACGAATTTTTAGATCAATCCTATGAGGAACAATATCGCAGCGAAATGATTACGGGTACTCTTGCAAAATATTTTGCTTCCATTGCCATTTTCATCTCTTGCCTGGGATTACTTGGTCTTGCATCTTTCACTGCAGCAAGAAGGACAAAAGAGATCAGTATACGCAAAGTAATGGGTGCCTCTGTTTCTGATTTAGTCATTCTTCTCACTCAAGATTTTACGCGTCTGGTATTGGTTGGGATTGTCATTGCCTTACCCGTAGGTGCATATTTATCGCTTCAATGGTTGGAAAACTTTGCCTACCATATAGACTTAGATCCGTCGATCTTTATCTGGTCTGCCATAGGTGCGATACTTATTGCCTGGATGACGATAAGCTATCAAGCGATCCGTTCTGCTACCCATAACCCTGCTAAGTTTTTAAGATCAGAGTAATTATAGGTCTTGATATAAATATGAGTGATTGAGTATATTTGAATAAAAGGGTATGTCGATCACGCATATTAATCAATTGGACTTGGAGGGTGTGTATACCTACGCAGATTATTTAACCTGGAATATCAAAGATAGGCTGGAATTGCTTCGTGGACGAATTGTACTAATGTCTCCAGCACCTAACTTGAGACATCAACAAATCTCGGGAAATTTTCATGGCATTATTTGGAATCACTTAAAAAGTAACCCTTGTCAGGTGTTTGCAGCCCCCTTCGATGTTAGATTGTCTAAAGAACAAGAAGAGCTGAACATTCACACCGTTGTACAGCCAGATGTTTGTGTAGTATGTGATGAATCAAAGCTCGATGAAAAGGGATGTTTAGGTGCACCAGACCTCATAATAGAAATCCTTTCTCCAGGAAATAGTCATAAAGAATTTAGAGATAAGTACAATTTATATCAAGATTCTGGTGTAAAGGAATATTGGATAGTAAATCCTCAAAATAACTCTTTGCAAGTATTTGTTAGAAATACCGAGGGATTATTCATAGGTAAACAACCCCTGACAGACCTTGATGAAGTTTCCACAGATATTCTTCCAGGGCTAAATATTGAACTAAAAGAAGTATTTTAATTACTTCTCAAACCTCAGCCACCTGGCTCCATAGGCTGGCATCTCAATCCACTCATTGAGTGTTAACGGCTCATTTAATATCACATCAGAACAAGATTGATAATTGTAAAAATCAAATCCTAGTTTCACCTGTTTAGCAGGAGAGTCATTGAGCAGGAAGTAGTGATCTGCATCTGGGCTAGCCAGACGATATACGATCGCTCCTTCGCATTGATACGCTGATTGATAAGATCCTAGTACATATTTCCGTAGTAAATGTTCAAATTGTTCATTCCCAGGTTCAAAGCACATTCTTGCTGCCTCATACCCAACGATAACTGCAGTACCTTTACCAAGTTTATATTCTGTCACGGCAACTTTATCATTATCAAATCGAGCGACTACATCTGATCCTTCAGGGCGCAAGACACCAATCGCTCCCAATAGCTCCTGTCCTTCCAATTTCCATGATCTGTTTACTCCAGCATACTGGTACTCCCTAAGCACCGTACCAAATAATTTTGCAAATTCTGATTCGCTTCCCCGAGGTAACAAAGCGGAATAAGTATCATACCAACCCCCTGGCATATCAATCACCAACCTACCTCCTAGTTCGACATAATCTTTTAATACAGGTAACAATTGTTCATTCATCGCGAGGATACAGGGCAAATATATAACGGGATAACGTTGTGTTAATCCCTCTCTCAGGTCATCAGGAATAATATATTCGAATGGAACATTGCCATTTATCAAAGCTCGGGAAGCCCCTACCCTACCCTCCATAGGTCGATATCGAAATTGATCTCTCCCCCTAAATGACATCGCCGTCCAAACACCCTCATTATCCCAGTCAAACAATACCCCAACTAAGGGTTCCTTATGAGCTTCCCATAATTCTTCCCGATATCTTTGCATTCCTTGTGCAATGTTACCAACAACCTCTGCCCTCTCTGTGACTTCATTGTGATGATCCAATAATGCATATTCACCCGCCTCTTTTCCAGCAGATCTAACACTCCAACACCACAACCCCCAGCCTTTAAACCCTGCAGCCAACATACTCAGTGTGAATTGGGTCATTTCTCCTGCATCTACTGTAAATCCTTTGTTAGCCTCTCCAAATTTTTCACCATCAAACTGTTGAGGACCTCCCGTAGTCTCCCAACCGCCAGACCACCCTCCTTTAAACATATCATTGATATAACTGGATTGCATATAAATGGTCCTTCCCAGTTCATTATGTACTTGATCAAAATGCCAGGAAAAATGTATGGATGGGTAAAATGAGCCTCCGTTTTTCATAATATCTGCAATCCCAGCAAAATCAACTCCAAACCATGCATGGGGACGAAATAGTCCCAATTCACCTCCTGCCCTAAAAGGGGCGTGTGGAAAGATCTTATGAAAATCAGACACCTTTTTCTCAAGTTCATTTAACCCATGATCAGCTTTAAACCTTAATATATCTCTTCTAATTCTATACTCGCGATGATTATAGCTTTCCCATCTATCACCAAAATCTTCCCAGGAGGTAAAAGCTCCACCTGATGCCTGTAATCCGTGGTGATGCTGATTGTACGCAAAGTTTATTGCATCTATCTCTTTATAGGTATCTTTGGCCCATTGCACGAATAACCCTTTACCTTTTTCTGATAGATCTAATCCTCTCTGACCAATAGTGGGATCATAAGCCCTGTTACTTCCTCTCGGTAATGGAGTATTGGGATTTTTACTTTTATAGGCTTTTGCCTTCTCTACTCTTTTCTTTAATATATCCATCTGATATTGGATCATTCTTGAGTCTCTCCTGATTTTTTCCCGTGGAGTATCCAAATCAATGGCTAATTGTGTTAATAAATCTTCTGTTATAGGCTCCCATCCTCCTTCTCCATACCACCAAGGTATGATACCTTCCTCCAAAGCAATCAACTGTATATCTTCTAATTCCCATCCCGGCACTGTCATAATCTGCTTGAGATTTGTAAACCCAAGTTCTTTCATCAATCGAAAATGTTGCCTGATTTCTAGCTCTCCTTCTCCTGGATGTTGAATATATACCACTCCTGCAGGAACGGGTGCAATGGATTTGAATTTTTGCTGCAAGGGAGAATCATGCAATTGATCATATTTCTCATGTAGAAAATCATAATTCTTTGGCTGACCCATCCCAAAGCTTAATCGTCCTATTAACAAGATGAGAACAATTGCTACATAATATGTATGGACTGAATAAAAATATTTCATTAGTATTTCATTTAAATAAACGAGTAGTAGTAGTATGAATGAGGAATTCTCCTTTATCTTCTTTCCATTGGATTTCAGGATGCACTTTGCCTCTTTCTTGCAGAGTGATAGCAACGGTAATTGTATTTTTACAGTATAAATCAATTGCTCTGGTATAAGCATAAGATTTCCCGTTGAATCCTATCCCGGGATTTAATCTTTGCGTAGATCCCCCATATCGAACCATTTTCTCAGTAATCTTCACAGGATGAGTAGCACTTAATACGCTAACTCTCATTGTAGAACCATTCGGAGCAGTAAGTATATACCCATCTTCCAGCTCTGTTAATTGATTGAATTCAGGGGTATTTATCCGAAACCTTCTTCCGTTAGAAGAAGAATCTGCCATTATGATCACACATTGAGCTCCTAAACTCGTATCCATACTCGCCCAAGTGTATCTTTTGTGGTTCTGAGTACCTAACCCATTGCCTTGTGTTATCGCCTCAACTTGCTTATCTCTACCAAACCTGTACTTGATCATATTCCCTAATTCGTGTACTCCTTTCAGAATTGTTTCTTCTTCAGAAGGGAAAAAATTGCTTTGTCCTGCAGTTTCGGACGTTCTTCCACCTCCCACGATCCAGGGAACTCCAAGTCCGATTAACCTAAAAGTATTCGTATCTGGGCCTTTATGACCCCTGACTCTTCGAGCAGTAGCTGATAGTGCGAAAATTATATCCCTATGATCTTGAAATTTATTTCTAAGTATAATGATCCCTTGCTCTGGATCATGGTACTTCACCCAACCCAATACATAGGGATTTACACTTTCTAAAGATGCCGGATAATACAATAGCCCATGCAGTAAAGTATTTCTGTAATTGACCTTCACACTACCATTACTTAGGTAATCATACATCCACTTCAATGCTGGGCGTTGTGAATCTGGATACAATTGAAATCCAAAGGATAATAAAGATAATGGTCCACCATTAAGGTTATCGTCAGATAAATCCGGCTTCAGTCCTATACCCTGTCGGCTTTCAATTGCTACATTGGAGATACATTGAGCCTGTAATGAATACAACGCTTTGGGAGCAAAATTTTTCAGGATCTGATCATTATCCATATGATGGCGGTGCTTTAACGCGATAAGTGCTGGACCTATAAATGACCAGTTATACACGTGATAACCCAAACTCTCTCCATTCCAACCATTGGAATACAAATTTGCATCTATATGATCCTTGAGGCGTTTGCTCGCATCCCAAAGTATAGGAAAGGTCCGAGATCTTTTGTCTGCACTTACTAAGGGGTCATCCCAAACTGATGCTGCTAAAATCACACTTCCATACCTCACTCCCATCCAATTACTTGCTAAATTATAATTAGCTGAATATCCCATATTGGCATTTACAGAAAACATCCCCTCAAATACTGCCTGATTGATTTGCTCGCGCTGTTCTTCTGACCATATTTCATAGCAAAAATCATACGTAATGGCCAATTGCTGCAAGACCATTGCACGAGTGAGACCTCTGGAAAAGGGATCTTTTAAAAAAGGGAACTCGGCTAGTTGAGAAGCAATGGTATATGCTTTTTCAGCATATATGTCATTCTCAGATAATAAGTATGCACCTGCCAGATCTGTACACAAATATGCCAGATCGTATATATTTGTGGAATCGACTACCTGTGTTTCATTCAAAGATCTATCCACAAAGGTTAACAATTCTCGATACATCTCTTGTTTCACTCCTGAATGTATTTGTTTTCGAAGCTCCGATACATTCTCCTTTTTAATAAGTCCTCTGGGATGTAAAGTTATATGAGTCTGCCCCCACCCTCCTAAATAGAAGAACAAACAAATAAATACGCTAAACTTTATTTTTCTATCAATAATCATCGTATGATTTTTCAATTATATGGATCATTTGCGCCACCTATTGTTCGTTCATTGTACTACCTTCTAAATGCCAAACATACATATTACTGCTGATGTGTCTTGAAGCTTGAATGAGATCTTCATAAGGTTGGTCAACAATGTCGACAAAACCTACGGGTTGATTTTCTCCATCAGATGCTCTTCCGGTTAGTGGTTGATCGACCCATTGATACCAATGACTACCAATAGAAAATGGCATTTTTGACCATTTCTCCTCGTATTGAATGTAATACTTTGTTCTTTCTTCGTGTGAAAAATTTTGATAAGGAGGAGCTAGTTGTCGTTCTGTGCGTAGAGGCAAATGATGCTCTCCTATCAAAATAGGAAGACCACCACTCAGCTTATGCCATTGTTCCATACGATCTTGTTGAGGATAGAGACTGTAATTGTTGATGGTAATAACATCACAATACTTTCCAGCAATCTTTACAATGTATTCCGGTTTTAACCTTTTTGTAAATCTACACCCTAAATACAAATGATTGGGATCGTATTGTCTGAGTGTTTTGGATATTAAAGCGAAATACTTTTCTGCATAAGCTGTTTCCAGGCTGATAATATCTCCTTTCAACTGTTCATTACGTTTGTCAATAGGAAAGTCCCACGTATCAATCTCATCCCAGTGTTGAAAATCTGTATTCCAGTTGTTATTCACTATGACAACTGAACCATACTTTTCCCGTACCCATTGGTTCCAATAGGATCGTAAAGCAGATGATTTGCCAGCATGTGTTAACAGACTGAGGTTTCCCCAGTTTTGCTCATTGTCCACAAAGAATCCAATTAATAATGAATCATCCCGATACTGTTGGATGTGTGAAAAACTACTATCTAGATACTCGGTCCAGGATGGATCAAATACATCTACAAGTCGAGTACTCCCAATCCTAATTGCTCCAGTTCCATTACTGGCCAAAAACCTTGTATAAGGGATATTTGTCTGCTTTAATAATTCCTCATCTGACCAATTACCCAGTGTATTCAATCCCCAATTTGCCACTCTATCATCGACTGTCTTTCTCCATTCTTCTATACTTCCCCATTTTCTCAATACATTCCATCCATAAAAACTAAACATAGAGTCTTCGTATAGAGAGGCATATACCCCCTCGTTATCTGGTAGTCGAGTAAACAATTGCTCCCTTTCACTGATAATGGTGAGCTCTGATTTTGAATTCGGGTATTTATATCGCACCCCTGTTACCCCTAAAGACCAAAAAGGAAATCCCAGTGGGTCAACTAACCACCAATGTGTAATTCCTTGATTTGTTTTCCCTCTTTCCAAGCGAAAAAATCCTGTAGCTTCATATTGAGGACCATTTTTCCATCCTCCAAACCGATCTCTATCCATAGGAATATTTAATTCTGTGTATCCCAAACGTTCATTCTGGGCTGCATGGATGAGATCCATAGAATCAAGTACTTTCCCGGGCCATTTTTTTCCAACCCTCTGTCCAAATACATCAGTCACAATCTTAGAAGCATCAGGGTCTTTCACCAATCCCATATCTACAATCTCTACTATTGGATGATGGATAGTATCGAAATGCTTTACTACTATTTCTATTTGAATCAGTGGCTTATTAGATTTTCCTCTGGAAATAAGCGGCAATTCTCTTAAACTTTGCTCTATCTTAAGTTGCTCACCCTTGTTAATATTGAATTGCTGAAATAATTTACCTCTTCTACTAGTTATGGACAACTGTATTTCTAATGATTGAGTCGATCGGTTTGTCATTTTTATGTAAAATGACGAAAAATGCTGCCAATCCACAGGCAAACTTACTACCTGTGGGAGTAGTTGGATTGAACAAGAATCGTCTTCACATGTAAGCCGAATTCCATTGTGTTGTTGGACTATCCTTGCACGATGTGTTTGGACAACTCGTGTATTAGCAGATGTCTCCAATCCACCTGCCATTGCCTGCGTCATATTAATACTATCCTTATACGAAGCAATTATTTCAGCTAAATCAGCTCTAATAGTTTCTTTCTTAGGTTTATTTTCACATGAAACCATTGAAACACTTAACAGCATAATAAACAATAGATATTTCATGGATCTAATATGAAGATTTCGAGTGGTCCATCATTATTTCCCACGAGTAAACACGATTTATTATCAATCAATATTTTTTGAATATCACGTACATCACCGGGGATATACAGACCACTTTCTTTAACAGATAATACCTGAAACTCACCCCCACCTATCCCCAATAATACAAGCCCACAAGCAGCATCATTCCTGGGTGTTTCTATCTCAGAACCATACATATTTCCACCTAATATTAAATCAAGATTACCGTCATCATTGATATCATCTGATACAATCGATTGAATAGATGACAATTGAGCCATCAATGGCAAATCATGCCTTTTCCATTCTCCTTCTGGCAACTGTTCAAACCATGAAGAAGCAAAAGAATATGCTTTATAATTCAGAGCCTTATCCAAGCCCATGTCTCCATAAATTTCTTCCATATTTGCTTCTGAGAACAAATTATAAGTAGGGAATTTATTTTTAATAGAAGGTATCTGCTGTGAAGAGCAAGATTTTCCCCTTAGTGGATATTGCTCACCATTCTGATAATAACTGAGCACAATATCTCCTTTACCATTTTGATCGAAATCTGCGTAATACAATTCAAAAGGCGTTTCGTCAGAGGCCTTGTATTTATAATTCAGCCCGAGATTTCCTCCTATGATATCTTCGTCTCCATCACCATCTATATCTATGATTTCTACGCAGTTCCACCATCCCTCTGTTTTGGGCAATATATGCTTTTCTTCAAATACATCGCCTTCATTTACCCAGATAATTAGAGGCAACCACTCACCAACCACAACAAGATCTTCATCTCCATCTTTGTCAATGTCTTTCCATTGAGCATCGGTTATCATACCCTTTTCTTTCAACCCTGGAGCTTTAGCTTCAGTTACATCATAGAATATTCCATTTCTATTCTCCAATAGGTAACTCTGCCCGGATAAGGGATAAGTACCTGGCGTTTGTCTTCCTCCCACGAAAACATCTATGTCATTATCTTGGTCCCAATCCATGGGTCTTACACAAGAACCACTCGTCCTAATATCAGGAATGGCCTCATTACTCAACGTGAAGTTTCCTTGTCCATCATTGATATATAAGCGATCCCTATATTCTCCAGAATTAGCCATGGCTTCATTTCCTCCACTCACAACCCAAAGGTCTAAATCCCCATCTCCATCTGCGTCAAAGAAAGCTGAACCCATATCTTCACTTGTAATTTCTTCTCCAAGTGTATATGAAAGAAAAGTACCTCCCTGTTCCTGAACATATACTACACCACTTTGCCCCTTGGCTCCTCCGATATAGAAGTCTTCTAATCCATCCCCATTCACATCTGCTACGCTAATTTTTGGTCCCCATTGGGACATTTTGTGTGGTAATAATATTTCTCTTTGGAAATCGTCAAATTCATTTTCTTTATGTACAAATGTCAATTCAAACATTTGTGGAGAAATATGCTGGAAATACGATTCCGTAGAATCCTGGAGTACTTGGGAGAGAACTACTTGCTCTTTTTTTATGTGAATAGTTTGATTAACGGGTAAATCTTTATGCTGAGACATACTTCCATCTGGCCAGTTTACTTCGAGCAATTCGATACGAGTTACACGCCCCAACCCTACATGAATATCTGGCTCTACAGAAGATTGATATCCTCGTGAGGGTTGTACATGACGAAACTGTGTCAATCCCTCTGTTACTATTTTCAACTTAGCTCCAATGGCTAGCGTATTGAGGGAATCTCCTTCCAGTGAAACCCTTACATAGTTTGAGCCTGAGTTCTCTGTATGATTTTCATATATGAAAGCTTCTTGATCGATATTATTGACGACTAGATCTAAGTCACCATCTTGGTCCAGATCTCCATATGCTGCTCCATTTGACCATGAAGGTTGGGATAATCCCCAAACCTCTGAAACTTTTTCAAATACCAAAGACCCAGAATTTTTAAATGCGTAATTGGGTATTTTTTCGGAAGGGATAAGTTCGAGATATGTTCTCCATTCCTCATCAGTCAGCAAATTACGCGAAGGATCATTGGCCACTTCTTCTAGCTTCGCTTTGAAATGGTTCCTAAAATCTGTATTTCTAGCGTCCTTCCTCAATCCATTGGTAATGAAAAGATCTAAATAACCATCATTGTCAAAATCTGCCCATAGAGGAGCCCAGCTCCAATCTGTATTCGATACGCCCGCCAACTGCGCTATTTCACTGAATGTACCGTTTCCTCGATTCAAGTGCAGCGTATTAAACATATATTGGTAGTGATACCCTTTCTCTACAAAAGCCCAAAATGTCTGGGGGTCCATACCGCTCATATTAGACTTGAGGCGTCTATTATCTTCTGCCACCATATCCAGCACCATGATATCAGGCCATCCATCATTATTGAAATCAGCAATATCATTTCCCATGCTAAAATTGGAAATATGCCTTGTGGCAGTTTTTATTTTTTCACTAAAAGTTCCATCTCTATTGTTGATGTATAGGTAATCGTGTTCAAAAAAATCATTGGATACATAAATATCTTCCCATCCATCACGGTTCAGGTCTGCAACGCCAATTCCAAGGCCGTATCCAAAAGCATAGCTCTTGATTCCCGCTCTGGAAGAAACATCTACATAGTATCCGCCGATATTTTCATAAAGTTTGTCTCCAGAATAGGGATGTCTTTCTGCTTTTAATCGAGGGATATCTTTTGCATCAAAGAACTCAAAACCATGATTGGCCAGGTACATATCTAAATCCCCATCTTTATCAAAATCAAAAAAGACACTTTGTATGCTATATCCAGGATCATCGAGGCCATATTCATCTGCTACCTCTTCAAACTGAAAATTTCCTTTATTTATAAATAGGAGATTTTTTCTATTTTCTGGTTGAAGATTACCAGACCGACTGATATATAAATCCACGTATCCATCAGAATTAATATCAACAGTCGCTACACCTGTAGACCAACTCGACGCTCCATTTTGTGCAAGACCTGATGAAGCTGTTACATCCTTAAATGAAAAGTTTCCTTTATTCTGATATAATCCATAACTACCCAGGTTAGCAGTAAAAAAGATATCAGGTAGACCATCATTATCAAAATCAGCAATAGCGACTCCTCCTCCATTGTAGTAATACTGATAGGCTATAATATTTCTATACCTGTCCTCTGGTAGCTGGTTGATAAAATGGATACCTGTTTGCTCAGGGGAGTGTAATTCAAATAATGGTGTGGGAAATTCCTCCTGACTGAAAGCAATATTGTGTGTCATACATATAGCTAGGAAAAGAAATATCTTTTGTATATCTAAATACATATCCATTCGTAAGAGAGGAAGCCCGATTATTTGTGAGCTTCCCCAGTAATCATATTGCGAAACTACTTAACAACTCAGTTCAACTTATAAAATGAATCTTCTAAAAAACGATTTACTCACCACCAAAAACTTGATTTCGCTCTTTTTCACCTTCCGGAATATCTGAAAAAAGGCTTGGGTCATCCCAGGGAATAGATCCCTCTCCACGATCACCATTGGGGATGTCCATTTTTAGTCCTTGTAAATAATCTCTTCTATCGCCTTCAAAGCCTAATTCCTTCATTCTTTCAACATGTATCATCTCTGCTGTCAGCGTTGTTGGATCTAGAGGGGTATATGCTACTCCTGCAGAATCTGCATCCCAAGCTCTTTCTCTGATAAGATCTATATCAGATGCAGCTAGTTCAGGACTCCCATTATTGAAATGAATGATTGCCCTGGTGAGAATGACTTCAGCCAGACGCAACATTACCACATTTGACTGATCTGATCTTGGGCCACGGTAATATTTATTACACCAAACGTATGGTCGAACTAATGTAGCGAATCGTGGATCTTCTCCCCCCTCAACTCTTACCCAGAGCTGATTATATCGCTTGTCAAATTTGGCACTTTCTGTTTCAGATAATCCTTCCTCTATCCATCCAGCAGCAGTTAGAAAAGCATCACTGGCGGCAAAGGTGCGATCCCTGGAATTATCCTGGTTCCAACTTTGGCGATCCGTCCAATTGTATGCACCAAAACGGCGAGGCACCTTCCAATTACTGCCCTGTCTCAATCCATCTGATCCAGGTGCACCTATATTGTAATACCATATGGTCTCTGAGCCTCTACCTTCATCAAACTTATTAAACGCTTCGATGGGATCTTCTTCCAGTGTATAATCCCCATCATTCTCATCAATGACAAAATTACACTCTGTAAGAGCATCGTCAAATCTTCCCATTTGAAAAAGTACCCTTGCCAACATAGCTGAAGCGGCAAACTTGTTTACTCTCCCTTTGCCATATTCTTCAGGATGTCCAAGTGATGGATCAAATCTTTCTGGTAACTTTTCTTTTGCCACCCGAAGATCTGAGACAATTTGCTCATATAAATTCCCTACAGTGAACAACTCTGAATTTAACGCTGCCTCAAGGTTAGAAGCAGAAGTCAATCTCACAGGTAAGTCAGTATTGAGTCCTTGTGTAGATTCACCAAACGGAGGTGCATATACCTTCGCGATACTCCAGTATGCAAATGCTCTTAAAAAGTATAATTCTCCAATTATACGTTCTACCTGCTCTTTATTAGGATCAAAGGGATAAGGATCTCCATCATTTTCATTGTAAAAGTCAATAGCACCATTGGCAAATGATACACAGGCATATCCAGCCCGGAATATAGATGCCGAAAACATACTAATTTCAGTTTTTTCGCGATTGTAGACTGATATAAAGTCAGAACCACCTGCAGCATCAGGGATAAATACACCTATATCTGCGGTAAATGACGAAGCCATTCGACGATGAGCCATCATAGCCCTATTCCCTCCATTACCAGTCAGCGCATAGTATGCACCCACTGCAGCTGCATCAAACTCAGTGGCATTCAGCCAAGGAGCCTCGATAGGATTTGTCAGTTCAAAGAACTCGTCATTTTCACATCCTGCGCATATGAAAAGCGCAATAGATACGACTAATATGAGATTATATATTTTCATTTTAATTTTTGTTAGGATAATAGATTTTACAAGCCGAAGTTTACCCCCCCGCTGTAGGTTCTAATTTGTTGTAGCTGTGCATTGATGAATCCTTGGGTAAGATTTCGATTTTGAGATCCACCACCAAATACCAACTGTTCTGGGTCCCATCCGTCAAATTCTGAGAATGTGAGGATATTATTTGCCATCACGTATATACTCAAACTCTTGATCCTGGCATTATTCAACAATGTTTGAGGAAAACTATACCCCAATCTTAAGGTTCTTAATCGCAAAAAATCTCCTTTATACAGAAATCTATCCAACCCTCGATTGGTACCTCCTCCATCAAAACGTTGATTTGCGCTAATTGAGCCATCTTCATTAATGACGTCATAACGATTGTTCCACCTAAGCTGTGGGTACTCAGCATCCATATTTCCGGGCTCCCAGGTATTATCTACTAAATCAGCTCTTAGAATATTGCCCCCCCTTCCTATATATACATTCCCTCTTTCCCCTTCGTCATAGATATAATTTCCTCCTTGGAATGTAAAAAATACATCTAGGCTTAAACCTTTATAAGAGAATGTGTTGTTGAAGCCACCAAAAAAAGTAGGTAATCCAGTCTGATCTTCGCGTAAAATTCTGTGATTCTGCAAGTTACCACGCGTGGCAGGAATTAAACGACCCGTTTTCTGCCTGAAATCAGGATTGGGAGAGCCATCTTCAAGCGTAGCCGCCCGATCAATTTCATATATTAACTCATATCCTCCCTCTGGATGTATTCCTGCATACTCTGCTATATTAAATGCTCCTAGTCTACCTCCTGTCCGGGTTATTGTCATGCCGGTACTTATTCCATTTCCCTGATTATCCAATTCATCTGTAAGTCTGGTAACTTCATTTTCATTGGTTGTAAAGTTAACGCCTGTCTTCCAAACAAAGTCCGCACTATTTATTACGACGGCATCAATAGATAGCTCTAAACCCTGATTCACCAAATCGCCAACATTTGCCCAATAAGAATCCCCTCCGAATAATAGTCCTGCAGAAAAAGGAATCGGTACACGGAGGAGTAGATCTGTAACGTTTTGTCGATAATACCCAATAGAACCCGACACTCTACTTTTAGCAATTTCAAAATCTACGCCCACATCTAAAGCTTCCGTAGTCTCCCATGTTACTTCTCTATTACCAATATTATTTTGAAGGTCTCCGGGATTATTACTTCCATATCTTCCCCAATCTGCGTATGTATTTTCAGTTACCTGAGGAATATTCTGGTTGCCAGTAACTCCATAACTCGCCCTTAACTTCAAAAAGTTAACAATGCTATTATCAAGCAAAAAGTTTTCTTGGGTAAGTACCCACCCAACAGATGCAGCAGGGAAGGTTCCAAATCGTTCATCTTCAGCAAAGATAGACGATCCATCTCTTCTAAAACTTAACCCTACCAAATACTTACCTTGATACTTGTAATCTGCTCTTGCAAAAAATGCCCTAAGATATCTTTCTCCTCCTAAGCTAAAAGCACCAACACGCTGAATATCATTGGGCACACCTACCTGCTTTGCCGTACCATTCAGTTCTGCACCTTCCACAAATGCACCAGCAGTATTATTCTCCTGTGATTCAGTCCCCAGTACCAAATTGAGGGAGTGATTACCAAAAGTATTGTTATAAGTAGCATATGCATTGTAATTAAGCGTTCTGAAAGATCTACTATCATTAAAGGCATAACTAGCTTCTTCTCTTACTACAGTATTGGCCCATAATACAGAGTTACTTTGAATAAAATCGATGGAACCTTCTGCTCTTATCGATAAACCTTCAATGAATGGAATATCATAATTGATGTTAATCCCTCCTATGGCTCTGTATTGATCGTTGTCATTAATGAGATTATCTCTGTTTGTAGAAGCTCGCATATTCCATCCCGATTGAGGAAACCAAAGCTCCCCATTGGGTTGAAATACAGGATACAGCGGTAGGGCACCACTATTAGCTTCTCCAAATCCGCCAAATGCAACTTGATTATTGCCAGATGGCCTACCACCACCACTTGAACGAACCCGATGGTTATCAGTATAAATTAAATTTATCCTAGTACCAATAGACAGATTTTTGACAATTTCATAATCAGCATTGATCCTGGTCGAAATCCTTCTAAAGCGGTTACCCACTAATACTCCCTGATCTTCTCTATACTGGCCAGAAATAAAAAAGGACCCCTTGTCATAGCCACGCGAGGTAGAAAGATTGATATCATAGAAACTTCCCGTTTCTATAAGTTCATCAAACCAATCTGTATTGGCAAATCCTGTTAATTCTCTATCGGGTATGCCCGCAAGTCCCCGCTCTTGATTGAAAGATTCTAACGTATATGCTTCTAGCCCAGAATTCACGCGTGCCGAATTCACCATTTGCAACCATTGATCTGTATTGGCAAATCCTATATCGTCCTGGTCGCGTGTAAGAGACGTTACTCCAGCTTGAATGTTTACGTCCAAACCACCACTACCTTTGCTACCAGATTTTGTAGTAATAATAATTACACCATTCGATCCCCTGGAACCATAAATGGCTGTTGCCGCAGCATCTTTCAATACTTCAATTGACTCTATGTCATTAGGGTTGATAGAAGCTAGTGGATTTTGTGGTACAGCACCTCCCTGACCACTGGCAGTACCTCCAATATCATTGAACAGAGGAAGCCCATCGATAATTACCAATGGTTCTGTTCCCGAAGAGATGGAGTTAGTACCTCTCACAAGCACCCTTACTGGTCCTCCTGGTACTCCTGTAGCAGTATTCACTTGCACACCCGCAGCTCTTCCCTGTAATGCCTGATCGACTGAAGGAGTAGGAATAGATAATAGTTCTTCTGACTCTATCCTGGATATTGCACCCGTTACATCACGTTTAACTTGCGTTCCGTACCCTACTACTACCACTTCATCTAACTGAGCTATGTCTTCGGAAAGGGTAATATCAATGGTAGTTCTGTCTTGAATTGCAATCTCTCTGGTTGCATATCCTATATATGAAACGATAAGGGTAGTAACTTCATTTTCTACGGTAATCGAATATCTCCCTTCGTTATCCGTCAATGTACCCTGTGGAGTCCCCTTAGCTCTTACTGTAGCTCCAATTAAAGGCTCTCCAACCTCGTTGGTCACTCTCCCGCTAATGTCTTTCTCAACTATGCTTTTTAAAGCTGTTTCAAGCAAAATTCCATTTCTTTTGACAGGATTGAGGCTATTTCTTACTACAGATAGATTCCCTTTTTCTTCCAATTTGGTAATTTGATCAATCTTTTTCTGGATGCGCTTTGCATTTCTATTCCCGCTCTTATCGTTCTTGAAAACAATGATATATTGATCTTTATACAATTCGTAGGACAATGATGTCTGACTTAATAATCTGTCAACCGCATCTTCAAGTCGCTCATCTTTCTTGAATTCAAAATCAACCTGAATATCTTTTACTAGTTTAGATTGGTAACTTACAAACACTTGATACTTTTCTCCTAAGTCGATGAGTACTTCCCCTAAAGGACGAGTTTGATAGTCGTATACATCAGATGGTGGATTAGCCCAATAAATGGGTTTGAGGAACCCCATAATACAAACGAGCAGAAAAAACCTGTATAGGTTTTTCGTAGTAGCGTAGTTTTTCATAATTTCAAAAGTTATTGTTAATCAATTACATTTATTTGGCCGCGGGTATCCCACTACCTTGCGGCTATTTATTTATTCATTTGCATGAGACTTTTTACTTAATATGAACGTTTCATTTTCCTTTGTAATAGAGATCCCAGAAGTTTTACCCAATACCGACATTGCTATATCCATATCCTTGGTAGGAATAGATATGGTTAGCCTTTCGTCTAATAATTCCCGATCCTCTATTTTAAATTGAATATCGTTCGCTTCTGATAATTCATTGAGAATGTCTAAAACAGATTTCTCAATAAATTCAAGCATACCTTCTTTCCAGGATGTTTGTGTACTCCCCAAGACCCTTGTAGGCACACTTATCTCACCAAATGTAGAAGAGTATTGTACATATTCACCGGGTTTGAGAATTACATCTTCTCCTATTTGATTTTTTTCAGCAACGTTGACTTTTACTGTTCCTTCTTCGAGATATACAGAAGTCTGATCCAAACGTTGTTTTACATTAAAAGAAGTGCCTAATACTTCAATGGTGAGACCACCTGTAATCACTTGAAATCGTGTGTCTGAAATGGGATTTTTTTTAACGTCAAAAAATGCCTCCCCCTCCAAATAAACCCTTCTCGTTTTACCTTCCGACCAATGTTGAGCATATCTAATAGATGAGTTTCCATTTAAGGAGACGAGTGAACCGTCTGGTAATTCTATATTTTTAATCTCCCCAAAATCAGTTTTAGTAATCTTATCGCGTTGATAGATTATATAATGGAGAACATATCCAAAGACCAAAATGATAGCTACGGAGGCTGCCAATCTATATCCCCATGTCAATAGATGTTGTTTTTGAGGTATGTTGGAAGAAGTATGTTGAATGGATATATCACCTGTATGGCTCTCGTTGATTGCGGTAAAAATATTATGCCTTATCAGGTCGTAGTCAGGCGTTAGTGGGTAATTATCACTTTGTAGTTGATCAAATATTTTCAACATTTCATCCGGTCCTACTACAGAAGGGTCTTTATCGATTGCCTCCATTAATTGAGTAATTTCCTCAGTAGTACATGTTCCATCAAATAGTTTTTGTAAGAGATCTTCAATAATTTTTCTGTGCATGGAATAGCGTATTGTTTCGGTGTATTACGGTTTTCATATATACCAATACATACCCATTAAAAGTATTACTCCAGGCTATTTTTTTTATTATTTTATTTATAAGCACTTTATGTAACCAGATTATTGCCATTTGAAACTATTTGAGGATAGCCCAAATTTTGTTAATTTCATATATTATCATTGCGCGTTTTTTTAACTTTTTTTGTCAAAACACATTGTCTCGATCTATAGAAAAATATTATATAGACTTACTCATTGGAGGGAATAAAGAAGGTCTCAATTGGATATTTGAGAACTATAAGGAATTGATATATCACTATATCTTCCATTTCTTAAAACAGAAGGATTTAACTGAAGAAGCCACTGCAGATGTCTTTATAAAAATATGGCAAAAAAGAGCAATCATTCAACCAGAATTGGGGATAAAAGCCCTTATTTACAAGATTGCTAAGGATACAGCTTATAATTACCTGAAAAAAATTGCTTCCGACGAAAGACTCAAGCAAAAATATATTGAAAATTATCAACACGTTAATTTAGAAGACGGCGAATGGGAATATTTGAAAAAAGAACATTTCACAATGGTTTCAAAAATCGTAGATTCACTTCCTGACCAACGTAAAATAATCTTTATAATGAAATATTTTGAAGGTAAAAATAATCAGGAAATTGCCAATCATTTAAATTTATCAATTCATACCGTGAAATCTCAATTGACTAAAGCCAAAGTTTTTGTTAAGAAGCAACTCCAACAAAAAGGGGAATTAAAAATAAGTGTTTTTATATTATTTACCCTTTTGTGTCAATGAATACGAAAAGAATTCAATTATTACGCTTCCACAACCGACTGTGAATGAGCTTGTCATACACTTCCTCCCTAAGATTTCTGCTGATGGGTATTTCTTTTTTTCCTATAAAAATACGATTCCCTTCAACAACTTCTATATTTGATATAGATACTAAGTAAGACCTATGCACCCTCATGAACTGATCTTTGGGGAGTTGTTCTTCCACCATTTTTAAAGACAGCAAAGCCAGATGGCGAGCATTTTGGGTATAAATAAGTACGTAATCCCTTGCAGATTCTACATATATAATATCTGAATAGTCAATTTTTATATACTGCTTGTCCGTCTTGATGAAAAAGTAGGTCTCAGTTGAAGTATTCTCTTGTTGATGAGTCATATGTATCTCCAAAACCTTATTCGTTGCTTTTATAAATCGTTCAAATGTGATGGGTTTCATCAAATAATCAATCACATCCAATTCAAATCCCTCAACAGCATACTTTCGATGAGCAGTGGTTAACACAACTAAAGGCTTATGTGTCAGGCTTCTCAAAAAAGCCAAACCATCCAAATCTGGCATCTCAATATCTAAAAACAATAGATCTATAGAATGATTTTTCAGAAATTGTCCAGCTTGTAATGCATGTGGTAATATCCCAGCAAGCTCCAGGTAATCTACCTTTTCTATAAATACCTTTAAGCCTTCTCTCGCCACAGGCTCGTCATCAATGATCAGACACTTCAACTTCATGCAGTGAAATATTTAGACGTGTATAAAACTTACCTTGATCTTTTGATACAACAAATTTATGTTGATCAGGATATAATAACTCCAACCTTCGTTTTACATTTGGTATACCAATCCCCTTTCCGTTTGAAGATGTTTGATGTGGATTAATGGAGTTTTCAATATCCAGTGATAGTTGATCATTTTGAATGGACATATGTATGTCTACTTTTGATCCATGTGCACTTTTGCTATGCTTGAAAGCATTTTCAATCAATGGCAACATAAGCATAGGTGCGATGGAATATCCTTCCCCATGTGTTGGCAAATCATAGGATAGGTCTACCAAATCTCCACTTCTCAGTTTTTCAATTTCAATATACTTTTCCAGATAACTAATCTCTTTTTCGAGGTCAATTTTAGCCTGAGCAGAGTCATAGATCTGATGGCTTAGTATATCAGAAAATTGAGATAAGAGGTGTTGAGCTTTAGTAGCGTCTTTAGCTATGAGATGATAAATCGCATTGAGAATATTAAATACAAAATGAGGGTTTATCTGACTTTTTAACAACGCAAGCTCTGTTTCAAGATTTTTTTGTTCCAAATCTTTGGCATATCGGTCTCTTTCTCTCCACTTAATGAGAAAGTAAATGGACATAGTAAATGCAGTCATCAGGATGATGTCTGTGAACAGTACCAACTTACCCTGCCAACCACCGAAAAAATCAATTTCTACAGGGTAGAATAGTAAGGCATAACCCTCATTAATAAGCCAGGAAGCAATAATTGCCAGGACTATTACTAATACTATATACCGTAAATATTTCTGAGTGATGAGAAATCGGGGTATAAATACTCCTAGATTGATGTACACACAAGTGGCGATGACAATGGTAAATCCAGCCTCAGTAAATAGATTTGAAAAAAAATCATCATAAAAGAATAAGGTTTGCGTGCTTGAATACAGCCAGTATAGCATCCAAAAAGGAAGGTGCCTCCACGTAGGTTTTTGTATTGACTGTAGTAGCTTTTCCATCATTTATCAATAGAATGAAACAAATACTCCAACGAAAAAAGTGCGGGCAGCCGGAGGGTTGATCGCACGTCTCATCGTTCCATCAGCAGAATAAGTATATCCAAATACCTGATCAAAACCCAATGGATTTTGTACAGATGCATATATGACAGTAAAATTATTCCATAAAGAAGTCAAATAGGAGGTATTGATATTCAGATTGTGATAATCCTGTGTCTGGTCATTGAGTTGACCAGGTAAATCGGGATTTGTAAAAGTTCTTCCCGAAGCAAATGTGTAACTAGCACCAAAACTGAGATTGATATCTGTTACATCATAATTTCCAACTACATTAATGGTATGACGTGAAACAAAAGGAGGTGTTACGGTACTGGTAAACTCACGAAAACTTCTTTCACTATCTATAAGTGAATAGGTAACCCAATAGTCTAAGTGTTTAACCGTTTGTTTATCTCTCCAAAACAAATCTATCCCTCTGGCTACTCCCTCTCCTCCATTATTGTATGTAAAATTCCCTGTACTCGTTACTAAGTTGCGATAATCTTTATAGTATGCCTCTATTCGAAAGGTATATTGGTCCGTCAACCATTGATAATTCATCAAATAGTGTTGTGCAGCCTCAAAATTCAAAGCTTGTGTGCTATATAAAATATCGATCTCAGGGGTCTGGTAAAATGTTCCATATGCCCATGAAATCTGGCTATTTTTCCCCGTTTTCATAGCCATAGATAATCTTGGTGCGAGATTTAATTCATGAATCATTTCAGCATATTCCCCTCTGCCTCCTACTCTCAATGCCAATTGATCATTGATCTTAATATCAGATTCTACATAGAATGCACTGAATAGTCCTCTTGTCAGTGATTCAAAACTACCCGTATCAAATCCTTTGTAAAATTGATTTCTCTGAAAGCTCATTTCACTTCCCATTTTCAGGTAGACTTTTTTATTGAGATCTCTTCCCAGAGTGATTCTTGATTGAACCCAAGTCTGGTCTTCATCTGTACTAAATTGATCAAATTGATCTCTATCTACATCATGGCTTACTGCAAAACCTGTAAAAATTGACCAAGAAGTCCCTAGCAATCCTTGATAGGTGGAATTCCAGAAAGTATTATGATTGGTATTTTGGAACAAGTGAGAATTTTCTGGATTCTCCAAATTTTCTATCCCCAAAGACAAATTTCCAGATTGATGTTGAAAATATGACTTAAACATTCCCGTAGTTGTCTTATGTCTTCCACCCAGAGCCACATCAAATCCCCGCGGAGGCTTGATCCAATTGCGGTTTTGCTCGGTTATTTCAAAAAAAGGCCTAAGATATGTAAAGCCCAAACGCGAAAATAATGCCGTCTTTTTGTTCCACAAGTGAGTATGAGAAGCCTCCATTCCCACTAAGTTCAATCCTAAACTAGAAGATGTACGTTCGGGCATATCCTGTGTATTTAATAATAATACAGAGGAAAGTGCCTGCCCATATTCTGCAGAATATCCACCCGTACTAAACAATGTGCCTTTGAACAAAAAAGGGTCAAATCTTCCTCTGGCAGGAATATTTGGAACATTACTGAAAAAAGGTTGAGGGACTACCATCCGATCCATCATGGTCTTAGTTTCGTATGCACCTCCCCCTCTGACAAAGATTCCCGTTTCAGTTGTTGTAGGAGAAACACCAGGAAGCGTTTGTAGTGCCCCATAAATATCTGCCTGTGCACCTGCATTTTGTACGATATCTAAAGGTTTTAACAAAGCTCCTTTCTTTTCATCACTTGCCTCAAACGCACCAGCAGTTATAGTTACTGTAGACACTTGTATGTTCGTTTTTTTTACAATTATCTCCACAGGGCCTGATAGTTTTGATAAGTTCAGGAGAATCTCTTTTCGCTCATATCCCAACTTACTGACAACCAGTACGATCTGGCCAGTAGCTGCTGTTTCAAATGAAAATTCACCATCTTCTTTAGTAATGCTACCTTCCAACAATTCCTTCAGGTATACATTGACCAGGGAGACAGGATCTCCCCGGTTGTCAATTACTTTGCCTCTTATTAGCGATTGTGCATGTGTGTAGAACCCACAAATCATGAAAAACAGGAGTAATTGGGCATTGTACATCCTACAGTTGATTTTGAAGCTGATTCAACATGTAATCTTCGGGAAATTCATCCAGACCTTTTTTACAATACAATTTTGCTTCTTCCAGTTTGTCCTCCCGCTGGTAATATTGTACAAGATGCGAGTATGCTTCTTCTCTTCCCCATGTAGGACCGTTAGGGTTGTCGTCATATGTATCTTCAAGGCTGAGTGCTTTTAGCAAATACTCTTCAACTTTTTTTCCTCCGCCAAACATTTTGGGTTTGTAATAATCGCTTTTTCCCAAGGCTAAATACACGCGCATATTATCGGGTTGCTTCTTAAGTGCCTGCTTGTAGTGCTTAGAGGATTTGGAAGATAAGGTCATTACAGATCCAGGAGAAACCCCCATGAGAACTCCCATCAGGGTCCCAATTAGCACATGATCTTCTGAGTTGAGCAGTTCTTTTTCTTCCAACATAGCAATTCCCTCTCTCAAGGCTTCCTCACTTGCATCTTTCTGATCAGTTTTCATCAGATAAATCCCTTCAAAATAGGTTCCATACGCTTGCCAATATATAAGCCATGGAGAGGGATTCTCTTGGTAGGCTTCGGCCAGTTTTTCAATGATAGGCCTGACCTTATTGGTATTAGCCGGAAAGGACTCATTGAATGCAGCATCGTAGCATGCTTCGATATCTTTCAATTCTGGAATAGATTGTGCCCAGCTTCCTAATGCGAGTACTGAACATAATAAACTTGTAAGTAGATATTTCATGAGAATATATGTTTGAATTAATTTTTCCTCATGATATACTTAATCTATGGTTGGACGAAAAAAAGTATACGGATGGTAGCACCTGATAGACAAACTGATCTATTGGAATGGAAATTAAATAAGGATCGTATCGTACTATTTTTACAGGCAATCCCCATCTATCCTATCAAAATATCGTATATTGTATGTGACATAACTGTATCAGTGATGAAAAAAGGTCAGGAATTAGTAGATGAGATCCTTAGCTTACCTTATGCTATCCAGGTGATAGAAGCAGTACATGAAAGGCTTGATGCTGAGCAAGTATTGAGACAAAAGTTTTACGACGAGGTATCCGAGTCTGACAAAGCAGAATTTATTCAAGGTCAGGTGATTCTACATCCGCCTGTAAAGAAAGTACATAATGAAGTATCTATTGCACTTCTGCAACTACTTAATGTATATGTTAAAAAGTATCAGCTTGGCTTTGTCGGTCATGAAAAAATCATGATCTCTCTTACTCGAAACGATTATGAGCCTGATATCTGTTTTTTTAACTTAGAAAAATCTCAGTATTTTACCCCAGATCAAATGTTATTTCCTTCACCCGATCTTGTGGTTGAAGTATTATCACACAGTACAGAAGCACGTGATCGGGGAATAAAATTTCAGGATTACGAAGCCCATGGGATTACAGAATATTGGATTATAGATCCCGATTCTCAAACCTTAGAACAATATCGCCTCAACAAGAAAAAACGATACGAACTCAAATTGAAAGCACAGGAGGGAACACTTAACTGCGAATCCCTCCCAGGATTTGACATAGAGATAGTAGCCATTTTTGATGAAGGGAAACATATGGAAGCGTTGAAAAAGCTCCTGAAATAAATGCTTATTGATCAAATAATTTTTTTAATTCTTCCCTTAATTCGTTATGGGTAAGATCTCTTCCAACAATTTCTCCCTCTGAATTAATAAGGAAATTATCTGGGATACCTGTTACCTGATAAAGATTGGCTATTGTTTCATCTTGGTCTAAAATGTGTGTGAAAGGTACAGTTATTTTTGGTATCATAGCTTTCCATTGTTTTGGGTCCTGATCCCTCGATATAGCAAAAACCTGAAATCCTTTAGATCGATATTCTTCATACACTTCTTCCAAATAAGGCATCTGAGCAATGCAGGGTCCACACCAACTCGCCCAAAATTCTAACAAAATGGGCTTACCCAATTGACTACTGAGCGTCCCTGATGTACCCTGGATATTTACATAATTGAACTCTTTAAAAGATTTTCCAATATCTACCCCAGCTCTTTTCTGTAATCTTTTTAATGCTTTCTGACCGTAATAAGATTGCTGAATGCCTGGAGTGAGCTGCTCAAATGCCTGCCCAAAAGTTTTGTAGTAATTGGATAATGGGTTAAATGCTAAAACGTCTTCTAATATCAAAGCAGATGAATGTAAATTCAGATGAGAAATAATTAACTCATGCACTTTATCTACAAACTCTTTTTCTAATTTTCGTTGGAGGTCTTTGTCGGG
>CAZZEC010000035.1:0-8391 GCA_964652565.1 uncultured Bacteroidia bacterium | reverse complement strand
ATGTCTACAGAAAATGCAAAAAATCCGTCTTTAGTTGTCATAGTGTAAAACGTGTCAGGAAGTATCTGCATCCTCAACATGATTTGAGTTTGCTGCTCCAATCCTTTTAACTTGCCCTGAAGTATTGTATTTCCTTCATGGGTTAAAACCGTCTTGCCATTTACAATGATTGGATGAGCGCTCTCAATATGTTGATTCCACGACATAAAACCCAAGCCCATTATACCACTAACTATGATGAGCGCTGAGAAAAATCCCTCTCGAAAATCGTAAAAGGTACCTGGACGATGAAATAGTCGGTAAATTCGCTGACTAAAAGGGGAATTACCTCCAGACATACCGACAGTATACTTATCCTGATGCTTACAGAGTGATTGCAATTCTATCAGGGTATCGGCATAATTTTTAGGGTCATTCATCATTTCAATAACAATATCATCGCAGCAATTTTCTCGCTCAATTCGGAGGATTTTTGACATCCACCAAACACCAGGATGAAAGAAAAATAAAATTTCAACAATAGTTTGCAAGGTGTTAACCAGATAATCATTCCGCTTGATATGCGCCAGTTCGTGGATCAGAATTGCTTCGATTTGCTCAGGAGTCAATCCCGAAAATAATCTAATGGGAAAAATGACAAAGGGTCTAAATATCCCTATAACCATGGGAGTTGTAGCAATCTTAGAACAAATAAACCGTACAGATTTTTTTATTTCCATACTCTTATAAATATGTTTTGCTTTCAATTGCCATTGCTCAGGAAAAACATCAGTCTGATACACCCGAATACGTTGAATCCATGCCAGACTTCCCAAAAAGCGCAATAAGAGAATTAAAATCCCCATTAACCAGAGTGTCACAATTAACGGAAAATGCTGGCTGAAGTAATTCAGTCCCTTATCCCAAATTTTTTCAGAATTTGATTCATGATAAGTTTCATTATTTCCTTTTATCCTTTTCATTGGATAATCTACGATACCCTCTTGGGGTTCTGGAAATTGAGAAGTGTGTATATTCTGCATTTGTATATTCACACTTTGTGATTCACTCGCAAGTGAAAAACAGAACCTTAACGCGACTGAACCAACAAATAGTCCCAAGAGGATACTCGTTATCATATATCTTGTACTTGAGCGAAATCTCCGCATGAGTACCAATAACAGAGCTAACACAAAGGCAAAAAGCGCTCCTTGCCATAATACATGCACAAAAGCCAAACCTAATGCATGTACTATTCTTTCCGATAATAATTCTTGTATCATGTTTGTTACTTTTGATCTTCTTGAATGGAATCGATGTAGGATTTGAGTTTCTCCAATTCCTCTTGAGAGGTTTGATAATTTCCTAGAATCTGCATGACCAATTGCATAGCTGACCCTCCAAATGTGTAGTTCAAAAATCTATCAAGCAACTTTTTCTTAGTCGTTTCCTCTTTAATAGCTGCATCATAGATGTGCTTTTTTTCAATAATTTCTCTTTTCAGCAATCCTCTATCCAACATTACCTGCATAGTTTTTAAGGTTGTGGTGTAGCGAATGTCCTTTTTTTGAGATTCTATAAGAAAATCGTGGACACTCCTCACCGTACTAGGTCCATTCTTCCATATAAATTGAAGAATGTCTAATTCAGAGGCAGTAGGTTCGATAGTATGTTGTGATGTCATAACTGAAAAATATCTACGATTCTAATCGTAGACTAAAAGTACGATATAAATCGTAGAATACAAATGAGCATACGATTTATTTCGTACTACATACTCTCAACTAGTTAACAATCACTTAGCATCTTCTCAGGGTATTCCCTTACCCTGCAAAATACACACTTACCCTCAGTCTTTATTTTCTCTCTTCAGCTACCTTGTAAGTCAGCAACCTATCATTTCGCAATCATTTGATATAAATCCGTTTCCAATGAAATCTCTTTCTCTCAATCGCACTTCCGATGATCTTGCAATACCGGTCCTCATAGTTCGCATTAAACATACCCCTCTCCCATCATTTCTCTTCCTTCTCCTCTTTTTTTCGCAAAATGCAATGGCCCAGGAAATTGGGGTCGCGGGAACCATTACGGGAAACTCAGTAGGTCTCAACCAAAACGTAGCGGTAGTACTCTGTGAGTACCTCAATGATGAAACGCCATTTGTGATTGATAGCACCGAGATTGATTCGGATGATCTGGCTGAACTCATGGATGACAAGGTGAATCCCTATTTCCTTGAAGCCACCAAGCAACCTTCCACAGGGCAGGGAATCACCTCCTTTAACTTCATCCCTATACCAGGAAAATGTCAATTAAGCTATCCTGATACGATGCCAGAAGACGATCCACAGATCTTGTTGCGAGAGGCAATGGATGCGATTATATATGCAGATGAGGCTACACCAGGCATTTTCAATACTACTGACAGGATCATCTTTGCGGTCAATGCCAAAAAGAGAGCGCGTGCGACATGGATTTATTTTCCTATGATGCTCCCCAATTCAGGTCTTAAAATGTTAGCTATAGCGGCTATTGGGTTGGAAGAGGTAGCAGAGAGAGACTATAGTACCATTGCCCATGAATTGGGACATGAACTGGGACTTCCTGATTTATATCAACTCGACGGGCAAAATGGCATATTAATAGGTAGATGGGGCCAAATGGGCTTCGATCGCCTTCAACACTTTACAGGATATTCACGCTATCTCGCCAATTGGATTGACAATCCCGGGGCAAGAGTCGTCGATGTAACTTCCCTGAGTATGCCTTCTGGCACGCTAACACTGGATGTACCGGGAAATACGAACGCTAATCCTGAACTCATACGATTCAATGCGAGTCCGGATGAATCTGGACTTTCAGGAACTATATTATCTGGAAGTACTCCATTCATAGGATATTATGTAGAAGCCAGAGATACTACACAAGGCCTTGATACAGTCCTTGCAGGAAATTATGAGCCTGGAGTCCTCTTCTTCAGGCATACTGACTGGCTAAATACCGAAACTGGATATGCCACTCGTCCGCTTGCCCTACAACATCCTACAGAAATATCTCCCATTTCTACACCTCAAACAGCTGCCTTCCAGGCAGGAGAAACATTTACTGATCCAGCATTAGGATTAAGTGTAGATATTGTTTCTCGTAATCAAGATGGAAGCTATAATTTAGCGGTAAACTGGAATCCCCCTCCCAGACCAGATATAGTATTCACGGATTTAAGATTGGATAGCCCGGTCAATGGATTGGGAGTAACTATGTATCCTTCATTGTTTGGCGATCCAGTCATGGATATGGTAAGTGTAAATGTCGTTCCTCCTTCAGTCTCTATTACTCGCCCACTTCACACAATGACCCTTACAGTAATGAATGCTGGTACAGCACCGTCCCCTGCAAGCCTCTCTGGGTCCCTTGTAATCATGGGACCTGGAGTATTTGCAGGATTCAACCCCCTCGATATTTCTACTTTCCTCCCCTCAGCACTGGGTACTTTTCCTTTTACATTGCCAGTCCTCAACCCTGGACAATCTACTACACTTACCTTTACATTTACTCCACAGAATTCATTCATTGCATTAGCCTATCTCAATCCCAATAATATTGAGACGGATATTGCCAATCTGAATAATACTTATATGGAAACCTTCATGGATGTTCCATTATTGACGTATGCAAGTCCATATCCAGATTTATCTTATGAAATGGAAGTAGGTAATATCGATGAGAAAGCCCACATGATTGCCTTTTCTATGGATATGCCCACGATGGCGCCAGACTTATGGAAGGTAAAAGAATTAAAAGATCCCAGAGTATTTCTTGAAAAAGGGCAGAATAGTACGTTTTATCTTGAATTTGAAACTCCTTCACCAGATCTTATTAAACCACGGGGACAGTTGGGAGCCGTACATCTGACAGCATGGATGGATGAAGGAGACAGCTTTATCCCTATCATGAACATTCCCAGATACTTTAGAATGACGAAAAAAGCTGGTATCACTTTGAGTTGCAAAGGTGGGTCAGGAAAATATGCAATGGGAGGAAAACTGGTACAGATCATTGATGGTAATCCACAAAATCCCTTGGCAAACAGAGATATACGTCTTATCATTAATGGGAAAGAAAGTGGTGAAACTGTGATTGATCTAAAAACTGATATCAACGGGTATTTTTCACATTCTTTTCAACTCTCTAGTGAAGAAGATGAGTATGCCGCAGTAGCGCATTATGCTGGAAGTAATGATTTTACTGAAGCTATCTCAGAAGTGTGTGTGCTGGAAAAGGAAATAGAATCTCCTACTATCCCTACTAAAGAAATTGCCAATTTAAAATATATGCAGTTGCTTCAGATCAGAGGGAGATATTACTTGAGAATTGGATTGACAGCTAATGCCCCTAAACAGGGAATTACATTATCTCCACAAAGTTCAAATCCCAGGCTAATGAAAATTGGTGAATTAACCATACCGCCAGGGAACACAAGTATCTCTGTTCCAGTTGCTGTATCTTCTAAATATAAAGGAGAAGAGGTAACTTTCAAGGTATTCTACAACAGAATCACTAAAACAGCATCTACATCCAATCAGCCAATAAGAAAGCCTGTGAAGAGACAGTAATTATGAAAAATTACCATTGATTAATACAACTTTACAACTTGAATCCCATACAGCGATGTTGCAAACTTATTCATGGAAACTATATCATGTTTAACAAGCAACCATCGGGAGTTATTAAAGGGTTGTAAACACAACGTGTAAAAGTAGTATTAAGTAAAGATAAGTGCTATTTTAAAAGGAGTAATACTCGTATTTTACCAATAGTAAATCCTTATTTATCACTTGCTCATGAAAATAGCCTTTATATCCGATATTCATTCCAACTTACCCGCCCTGGAAGCAGTGCTGGAAGACATTGATCAGCAGCAGCCTGATTTCATTTATTGCCTGGGAGATCTCGTAGGGTATAATATCTGGCCCAATGAGGTTATTCAAATATTAAGAAAAAGAAGAATCCCCACATTAGCGGGTAATTATGATGAAGCTATTGGCAATTACTGGTCGGATTGTGGATGTGGATATACTGATCCTCAGGACCTTGTAAGGGCATCTGCTTCTGTATCATTTACGCATGATATAATCCAGGATGCAGAACGGGATTATCTGCGATGCTTGCCCTACCATGTGGCTCTCACACTTCCAGGCAAGGAACGTAGTATACAACTGCTCATGGTTCATGGTAGTCCGCGTAAGATCAACGAATGCCTGTTTGAAGATAGGCCCGAGAAAAGCTTACACAACATATTCAATTACGCAAAAGCCGATATTATCGTCTGTGCACACACACATTTACCCTATCATCGTACACTAGCTTATCACGATGAGAACCTCATATCACATAGACATGCTATCAATTCAGGCTCTGTGGGCAGACCCTGTGATGGCGACCCCAGCGCATCCTATGTACAACTTACATTCAAAAGTGAACTTTCTCTTTCAGATCCATCTTCTATTCAATCAGAAATACGAAAAGTGGAATACGACGTAGAGAAGGCAGCTCAAGCTGTGGAAGATAGTGAGTTGCCAAATGAATTTGCAGATAGATTGAGATATGATAAAGACATGCTACAATCTGTCTAGCGTGAGGTCTAAAAACTGTGTATTGCCCAGAATTATTACCGAAACTCCACAATCGTCCATCCAGCACCCCCTTCTTCTTCTGTAGCATCGTAGTAGGCCGTGACAAAAGGTAGTCGCTTGAGATGATTGCGTATCGCTTCACGCAGTGCCCCTGTACCCTTACCATGCAATATCTTGATCATTCTCAAACCTGCCAATAAGGCTTTATCCACTTTCTGGTCTACTTCAATCAGGGCTTCGTCTACGCGCATACCCATTACCCGCAACTCCACCTGGGCATCTACCATTCGAATCCCACTCGTCCGAGCATCTTTAGCCTTTGATTGCTTAGGAGGTTTGATTTTTTGTAATTGATCTATCTTGACTTGTAATTTCATTCCCCCGGAAAGCATTACTCCTTTCTTCCCTTGTAAGTCTATTAACTGTCCCTGAGTTTCCGCATTTTTTAGTTTCACCCAATCGCCTTCCTCAATCTTTCCATTCACAATCCTGTCATCTTTTACTTCCTTGGGGGCTTTTTCTTCTACCACTTCTACTTCGTGAACAGCAGCATCCAACTCTTCCCTTAGCTTTTTGGTGATTTCCTTTTCCGCCTGTTGCTCTTTTATCTCTCGAATGGTATTCTCAATCTTTCTATTGGCTTCCTGGATAAGTTTATTGGCCTCTTGTTTGGCCTGATTCACCACTTTTCTTCTTCTACGAACCAGTTCAGATTGTAAAGAATCATTTTCTTTAACCAGACGTTCCAACTTCTGGGACTCCTTTTTATTTTCTGAAAGCAATTGGTTCAATCGAGTATTTTTTTTCTCAAGTTCCTCTAATAATTTTTCTACATCCACTTCTTCTTTACCTACTTTCTTCCTGGCTTTGCGAATAATCGTAGGGTGCACACCTACCCGTTCGGCAATTTCAAAGGCATAACTTCTACCCGGCACTCCCGTCAATAAGCGATAGGTCGGCTTGAGTTCTGCCGTGTCAAACTCCATGGCGGCATTGGCGATCCCCTTGGTCAACTCAGCAAATTTCTTGATATTACCATAGTGTGTTGTGATGACCCCATAAGCACCCTGTCTCAAAAAACGCTCTAGAAAGGCTTCTGCAATGGCACCTCCTTGCTTGGGGTCCGTACCACTTCCAAATTCATCAATGAGAAACAATGATCGTTCATTCATATTGTCTCCCATTTGCCTTAGATGAAAAAGGTGAGAGGTATAGGTACTCAAGTCACTTTCAACAGACTGTTCGTCTCCAATGTTAATGAATAGCGAATCAAAAATTCGAAAGGTAGATCCTTCCTCCACAGGTACTAAAAACCCTGATTGAAGCATCAGCTGCAATAATCCCACTGTTTTCAATGATACTGACTTTCCACCTGCATTGGGACCCGAGATCACAACAATTCTTCCTTTTGATTCAAATGACATGGATAAGGGAATTACCTTCATCCCCTCTTTCTTAGCTTTTAACAGCAGAAGTGGATAATAAGCCTTACGTATCTCAAATTGGTCTACCTCATGACGTATCTCAGGGTATATAGCACCTAATTCGATGGCAAGTTGTGCCTTGGCTCTTATCAGTTCCAATTGAATCATCACTTCCTGAAATACCTCCAACATATCTGCATGTCTGGCAATCTCCCGCGTTACGCTTTGCAGAATACGAAGTATTTCATTCTTCTCTTCCATTTGCAGTTCCCTGATTCGATTATTGAGGGTGAGGGCCTCTGCGGGTTCGACAAATACTGTATTTCCCGACTGGGAGACATCTTGTACAAATCCAGGAATATTTCCCTTTGACTCAGCTTTCACAGGAATTACAAACCGATCATTTCTAATGGTAATTTCCTTATCCTGGCTCCAATTGTGATCCAGCGCCTTGCGAAGGACTTTATAAAGTACCTCTCTCAGTTCTTTAGAAGCAGACTTCTGCGACTTGCGGATACGAAGTAGTTCTGGAGAAGCATCATCTCTGAGATTTCCCCTTTCATCGATCAGTTGATCGATCCGCTCCATTAATGCTCCGTGAAAAGACGATGCATTTACGAGTGCATCCAGGTCAGGGGCTAATTCCTGATGTTTTTTAAAAAAATTACGGATATCAATAATTGATCTCAACCAATACAACAGTTGAGCTAGCTCGTCAATATTCAACCAATTTCCTTCAACCTCTACTTTGCTTAAGGTAGTACTCATCGATACAAAGTGGAAACCAGGAAGCTTCTCACCCTCTTCAATAAGTTGTTTGAATTGGTTAACTTCAGACAAAAGTAATGTGATCTGACTGGCATTCGTAAGCGGAGCGATATGTGCCCAACGCGCTTTTGCATCTGAGCTCACAAGTCTACGAGCACCGTGATCAAGTATTTCTTGAAACCCAAGTTTCTGATAGGTATGCGTGTGAAATAATTTCATTGGTATATTGAGGGGTCGCTCTGTACAGCTTGCATTTGATTGAAAACCCTGGTATAAATCGTGTCTAATAGCACAGGATGAGCAACGTAGTATTCATAACTTTGATAAAAACTTTCCCGATTCCAGCCTTTTTTCACTAATAGGCCATCAATCAATTCATGGATAAATACTTGTCTATTCCTGAAATCAGTGACTGTCTTATCACCATGCGTGTATGCAATATGATAATCAAATAAGAAGTCTGTCATCTCGTCTACTGTGTAGACACTTTCAGGTATTGTATTGTCTTTGCAACTGCTAAAACAAAAAATAGTTATCAGTGTTACAATCCAGAGCTTGTATATCTTTGTAAGCATAGTGTAAAGATA
>CAZZEC010000034.1:31088-44201 GCA_964652565.1 uncultured Bacteroidia bacterium | reverse complement strand
CTCATCACCTATCGCGGTTTTCTGCGACATAAAAGCACCTTTTTGATCAATCTGATTGGATTGTCTACAGGACTGACTTGTGCGCTATTGATCTATCTCTGGGTTCAGGATGAACTCAAAATGGATAGGTTTCATGAAAAAAATGACCGACTCTATCAGGTGATGCGGAAATACCCTACATCCGACGATGGAATAGAAGTCGTGGATTGGGCTCCTGGCCCATTGGCATCGGCACTTAAGACAGAAATCCCTCAGGTCGAGTATGCCTCATCTATCAAACAAAATGAAATATTTGGCGGGATACTTAGTTATGAAAATCAGCATGTAAAAGCCATGCCCATATTTGTAGAATCCGACTTCTTTGACATGTTTTCCTTCCCGCTGTTGCATGGTGCGCAAAATCTTTTGGAGTTTGATAAGTACGGAATCGTTGTTTCAGCATCTATCGCATCAAAACTATTTAATGATCCGAAAGAAGCTATCGGTAAAACGCTAGAAGGTGATTTCTGGGATATGAGCGGGGTATTTACCATCAGAGGGATATTTGAAGACTTACCTGCTCATTCTACCGATCATTTTGACGTGATTTTCACGTACGCATACTACGCTGAGCAAAATCCCACCGTCAATTTATGGCGTAATGATCAGGCCTCAACTTGCTTGGTATTAAAAGAGGGCACTCGGCCAGAAGAAATAGAAGAAAAAATGAATGAAGTACTCGCTTCGAAAAGAGAGATAGGTGAAGAAGAAATTTTTCTGCAAAAATATGCAGACCAATATCTGTACAATCAGTTTGAAAATGGGGAACAGGCAGGGGGTAGGATTGAGTATATATGGCTATTCTCTATCATAGCTGCGTTGGTTTTACTTATTGCTTGCATCAATTTTATGAATTTATCAACTGCAAAGGCGAGTATCAGGATGAAGGAAATCGGTGTGAAGAAAACTATGGGGGCTACTCAGCTAAAGCTCGTGTACCAGTTTATCACAGAATCTATACTCTTATCATTTATTGCTCTACTAGTCGCATTCTTGTTGATTGCACTCGTGCTGCCGCAATTTAACATCATTACGGGAAAGCAATTAAGCTTACCTACTGATCCTCGTTTGATGGGTATTTTTGTAGGAATAAGTATTCTTACGGGCTTGTTTGCCAGTACCTATCCTGCCTTATACTTGTCAGGATTTAAACCTGTAAAAATATTAAAAGGAAAACTGGAAGTAAATAAAGGCGAAACCTGGGCTCGAAAATCACTCGTCATTTTTCAATTTGCCCTTACGATCATATTTATTGTTTCTGTGCTTGTAGTGTATCAACAAGTATCTTTTATTCAAGAAAAAAATTTGGGATATGATCGGGACAATATTCTCTCGATAAGGAAGGAGGGTAACCTCAAAGAGAAGCTGGAAAGTTTTCTTACAGAAGTTAAGATACTACCTGAGGTTGACCATGCAACAAATTCAGTCATCACGATTGTCGATTCGAGAAACTATACAGGGGGAATAGATTGGGAGGGGAAAAGGGAAGATGAAGGGATGCGTATCAGTGTGTTTATAACAAATTATGAGTTTATTGAAACATTTGGAATAAATCTCATTGAGGGTCGCTCTTTTTCTAGGGCTTATGGCAATGATACCACTAAAGTCATTTTAAATGAAGCTGCTGTCGAGCAAATGCGACTCGAGAATCCTATTGGCCAGACTATAACTTTTTGGGGCAATCAGGTACAAATCATTGGCGTAACAGAAAACTTTCATTTCGAATCGCTTTATCGAGAAGTCAAGCCCTGTATTTTTGCATTGTTCAGCGAAGATGACAATTACGGAGAACATATATGGATTAAACTCAAAGCAGGAACTGAAAAAACTGCGCTTTCAAAGATCAAAGAAATATATCACGATTTCAACCCAAGTCTACCCTTTGAATATGGTTTTGTGGACGAAGCATATGATACATTGTATCGCTCCGAAGCGAGAGTAGCTATGCTTTCGCAATATTTTAGTGGTCTGGCCATCATCATCTCCTGCTTAGGACTCTTTGGTCTTGCCACTTTTACTGCCGAGCGCAGACAAAAAGAGATGGGCATTCGAAAAGTACTGGGAGCCAGTGTGTATCAATTGGTTCAATTACTCTCAGCTGATTTTACCAAGATGGTCTTGATTGCCATACTCATCGGTTTGCCCATCGGATATTTGATTACTCAAAGGTGGTTAGAAAGCTTTGCCTATAAAATCGATCTGGAATGGTGGTATTTCGCAGGGACAGCAGGGATTACCTTATTGATTGCCTGGTTGACAGTTGGTTTGCAGACCTATAAGACTGCTAGCCTCAATCCGGTAGAATCTTTGAAGGATGAGTGACATCATCCTGTATGGGTTTGATTTAGGCGTAGCTCCATAGCTGGATCGCATCGCATCTTTTCACAGAAATGAGATTTCCAGTATTAAAACGAATGAAAGAAGCTGTTGTGAATGGTAATATGATGCATTTATGCTAGTTTTCACCAGCTAGTTTAAGGGCCTCTTCTATCAGGCTATCTGTTATTCTAAAATTTGTCTGCTTTAGCTGTTTCAGAAAAGGCTTGATTGATGTTATCAGTCCGTTTTGCTTAGCTTTAATTATTACACCTAGCGTACCTGTGATTTCTAGCCCAAGACTACTTGCCATAGTTCTAGCCTTATAATCATCGAGTATGATTAAATCAGCAGCTATCTCTAATGCCAACACTATGGCACTTGCTTCCCCTTTATCGATCTGTAAGGTAATTAACTGCTGCTTTTGTATGTCCTTAGGTTCTGCTACTTTAACCCATTCAGGTAAACTTTCATTAAATTCATTCAATACAGTACTGGTAGTAAATACGGTTTTATATAATTCCTGTAGTATATTTAGCTTTCCTATATTGGTGAGTGTGATAAAACAAGAAGTATCGGAAACGACAATTTTAGGCATTTTTCACGTCTCTTGATAAGTCAGAGGCTGGATAATTAAATAGGGAAACATTGTATTTGCCCAACAACTCTGCAAAAGTACGTTTGGACATACCTGCGAGCTCGGCGGCTTGACCTAGAGATAACCTACGTTCTTCATACAACTTTGAAGCGAGCATCATCAATAAATCCTTTCCATCCAATTCTACAAAATCAGGTAAATTCAGTGTTATTTGTTTCATCACAATATGTTTGCTTATCGAAGATACGAAAAGTTACTCAATAAGATTTTAAATCGTATTTAAGAAAATAGCCATAAATGAAGTTTATGAAATCTCCCCTAGAAGAGGTAGCACTTAAATCTCCGTATTTTCCTACAATTAGGAAATAAGTAAATTTTTTACGTAGTTAATATTCCTACAAATAGGAATCTATTTGAGAAAGTTAGATCTATTCAAATTGATTGTCTTGTTAACTGTTGGTACCCAATAGCGCAGAAACCCAAGCTTTACTAGTGAAACCCAATTCTCCACATACACCCCCTCAATACCTCCTAAACCTCTTCCGATGGTTTTGCAAACCTGAATATTACAGTGATATCGAGGGGGATCTGTTGGAGTTATTTGCCAAACGAACACGAACGCATTCCCTGCGCAAAGCAAAATGGCGGATGCTCTTCGATGTGCTATTGTTATTCAGACCGGGCATTGTCCGACCGCTTCTTTCTTATAACCACTTATTCATTCATCCTGCTATGTTTAAACACAATCTGCTCATCACCTATCGCGGTTTTCTGCGACATAAAAGCACCTTTTTGATCAATCTTATTGGATTATCTACAGGGCTTGCCTGTGTGCTGTTGATTTATCTATGGGTTCAGGATGAACTCAGTGTAGATTCCTTTCACAATAAGTATGATGAACTCTATCAAGTACTTTGCAATCAAGACTTACCTGAAGGAATACAAACTTGGGACAATACCCCTTCTCTTCTCGCAACAGCGTTAGAAAAGGAGTTACCTGAGGTTAAAGGAGCCGTCAGTGTAATACTTAGGGGAGGAATACTTTCAGTAGGAGAACAGTATGTACCTATTACTCGATGGTTTACCAGTGAAAATTTCTTTGATATCATGAATTATCAACTGATTCATGGCGACAGTGAGCGGGTATTGAAGAACCCATACCATATCGCTCTCTCCCAATCTCTTGCCCTCAAACTATTTCAATCCCCCCAAGAGGCTATAGGCAAAACCATTCAGTTTGACAATGATCAGTTTGAAGAACCGTTTCTTATTTCGGCAGTATTTGTAGATCCTCCTGCAAACGCAACAGATCAGTTTGATGCAGTCATAAACAATGCTCTGTTAATAGACAATGATCCAGATACACAAAATTGGTCAGATGGTTATGCAAGAACTTTTTTAGTGTTAGCCGATAATACGGATATTAAGCTCTTTAATCACAAAATAGCGAACTATCTGCATGCTAAAAGTATTTGGTGGGACTCTTCTGAGCTTTTTGTTCAAAAATATTCCGAAAGTTATTTATTTAGTCAATATAAAGAAGGCAAATTGATCGGTGGCAGAATAACCTATGTAAGACTGTTCTCCCTCATAGGTGTAATTATTCTCATAATTGCTTGTATTAATTGTATGAACCTCTCTACTGCACAGGCTTCCAGAAAAACGAAGGAGATTGGGATCAAAAAAGCTATAGGTGTCCACAGAAAATCCCTAATCTCTCAGTTTATATGGGAATCGCTGCTGTTAGTGTTGATATGCTCAATATTTTCATTGGTTTTGGTAAAATTCCTGCTTCCACAGTTTAACGAAATTACTGGGAAGACTCTTCAACTTAGCTTTAGCTTGTATACATTACTAACTACATTGGGAATATGCTTAGGTACAGGTTTGATCGCTGGTAGCTATCCAGCTTTTTATCTTTCAGGATTTAATCCTGTAGCTATGTTAAAGGGGAAACTCCCCTCCTCTAATGGTGAGCTGTGGTTACGGAAAGGGCTTGTAGTATTTCAGTTTTCCTTAACAGTCATATTTATTGTGGGCATCCTGGTAATAAGCAAGCAACTGGAATACGCGCAAACCAAGAATCTAGGATACAACAGAGATAATATCTTAACTTTTTATATGGGAGAAACTAATGTAAACCCAGATGTATTCATATCAAAAGTAAAAGATATTTCAGGGGTGGTACATGCTGCAACTTTTGTTTCCAGTATTACAAACAGTATGAGTGGTCAAAAGGGATACAACTGGAGGGGAAATACATCCGACGAGGACTTTCTGTTTCAAGCACCTATGATAGGATACGATGCGATTGAGACATTAGGAATGGAAATTGTCGCAGGTCGTTCTTTTTCTAGAGAACATCTAGATGATCGATCTTGTATCATACTGAATCAAACTGCACTAGAAATGATGCAGCTTGAAAATCCCATTGGAAAAATCATTGATAAGGATGTAGGACAAGGTAGAGAAAAGAGAAAGATTATTGGCGTGGTCAAGGACTTTCACTACGGTTCCATTCATGAACAAGTAAAGCCACTTATTTTGAGATTACGATCTGGAGGTTTTGGTGTCCTTGTAAAATTACAAGCAGGTATCGAGCAAGCTACCATTGAGCAGCTTGAACGTCTATATCGGGAATTTTTTCCGAAATACACCTTTGATTTTTCTTTCATGGAAGATGAGTATCAGGCCCTCTACGAAGCGGAAACCAGGGTCGCCGTTTTATCTAAATACGCCAGTTCATTAGCCATCATCATCTCCTGCCTAGGGTTGTTTGGCTTAGCCACATTTACCGCAGAACGCAGACAAAAAGAAATGGGTATTCGAAAGGTTTTGGGAGCCAGTGTATCTCAATTGGTGCAATTACTATCTGCAGACTTTATGAAGATGGTGTTGATCTCTATCCTTATTGGACTCCCTATTGGATATTTGATCACCCAACGTTGGTTGGAAAGCTTTGCCTATAGAATTGAGCTTCAATGGTGGTATTTTGCTGGAGCAGCAGGAATTACATTATTGATTGCCTGGTTGACAGTGAGTATACAAACATTGAAAGCTGCCACTGTGAATCCCGTGGAATCTTTAAAGGATGAGTAACGCAAATAGAATATTGTAGGTTACTTTCTATTGTCTGTATAGACTTTTAATTCGCTAACATACTAATTATTCACATCTTTTTTCAAAGACTGGTGAAGGGCTTTGATTTTTTCTTCAGACAAATTACAGCTTTCTGCAATATCTTTATAAGTTATTACACCTTGTTGAAAAGGCTTGGATTTCAAAATATTCCTAGCAATTATGAGCTGTTCTTCCTGCTTTCCCTCAAGTTTTCCTACTTCTTTACCTTTATTATATAGGTAATCTGTCTGAATGTCATAAGTAATGGGCATATCGATCGATGCGTTAATGGTTACTTCCTCTAATTTACGTAATCGGCTTAATACTTCCAGCTGCCTGATATATTTTCTCAATCTTGTATCATCCGAACTATGTCTCTTCAGATTAGCCAGAATTAATTTTACGACTTTTACAGAATCTTCATTCTCCAAGTCAGACAATATGGAAAGTATTATCGCTTCAGGAATTTCAGAATCCAACAGTTCACGGTAATTGATTCTAGATATATTGACTAGTTCAAATCCTTCTATGATCTCTTCCTGCTTCAACTTTGTTCGCATGGCAGGATGCGAAAAATAAGCCTTCAACCTTATCTAAATGGAGATATTACTCAGGGAATTTCACTGAAATATGGGATTAGGATTTAAGATATTATTGAGGTAGCTCTACATCATGATGTGAGGCTACCTCAACAATTCCCTAACTTTTTCCATAATGGGATCTATCCCCTTTTTATGGGCCTCATAACTGGGTGGGACCCTATAATCAGGCTTTACACCATGCCCTTTGAATGCAGGGTAGTCTACAGCGTTTGTATATCTGACGATAGGAACATAAAAATTAATCTTGGAATTGGGTAAGGTAACTCCTATTTGTATTGCACTATTATTCCCATAGTATCCCCCTCCCACTTCCTCTCCTACAAATGTTGCGCGATCATTAGCATGTAAGATCGAACACACATCAGCCGCGGTAGAGAAGGTTCCTCCATCTGTCAGCACCCAAAGCTTGCCTTCAAATACATTCTTTTGCGGCTTTTGAAGTTTCAATGGAGCATGTCGAGTCCATAGATATTTCCCTGGTACTTCGGGATCTTTTTTCATCAGAGGTCCTAAAAAATTTACCCATTTGGTGTTACGGTATTTTTTGTATCCAAATTTCCGGGTATTAAATTGCATGTTGTCAAAATAATGAAATGTCGTATCTATCAGGTATTGACATAATAAAGCACCGTATTTATCACTCCCCCCACCATTACCTCTGAGATCCAGAATCAATGCTCCCAATTGCTGATACTGAATCTGTTGAAAAGTTTCCTCCAGAAATTGTTTATATTTTTCTTTCTTACTCTTTAGCCAGGATTTGGTGAATGTCTGGATACGGAGATATCCTACCTTCTCTTCTTCTATTAATTCATAGCTCAATAAGGGTTGAGGAGATTTTTTTTCAATTGGGTACCTTTGTGTACACCGTTCATCTGCTACTTTTTCTATTAAACACGTTACTTCAATCGTAGATTTTTTCCCTTGATTAGGTTGCTTTATACTCAAAGTAAGAACACTATCAGTTTCAATAAAGGTCTGATAGTAGAAAGAAAAATTGTACGCAACAATAGATCGAGGTCGGGTTTTGTTATAGCCATCTGTAGGAACTACGGATAGCAAGTGTTGCATGATGCTATCCATAGGACGATCATTAATGGCGATGACTTGACTTCCTATTGGCAGATTGAGTCCATCTGTTAAATCATGAAGTATGTAAGCTCTTTCTGGCTCAAAGTATAGATTGAAAGGAAATCTGTAAGGTCCTGTTTCCAATTGATTTCTCCATCCGTAGGGTGGAGATATCCAGGAATGTCCGCAGCGTATTTGAGTATAGTCTAAAGCTACAAGCTGATAAAATTTCTTTAAAGAAAGAGCATTTTGGGTTTTTTCACGTAAATAAGCAAATCTTTTTTCAACCTCCTGGGTATCGCTGTACCAATATAGTCCAGGATGTGCTTCGCGAATCATACCCTCGTATATATCCAAATCCTCCTGCATTTGGCCATGAGTGAGAGGAGACTGTGAATGAACATAGATAAATAAGTAAAGAAAGCTAATTGTGAGTGTGAATTTCATTGTCAGATTTTCAAAAGATTTAAACAAATGGAGTTGATTCGACTAATTTCCTCTTTTGTTGAGCGTTCCTTCTTCGATCAATTTCTTGGCTACTTCTAATTCAGTGTCAATACCATTGACTATATCTGAGACATTAGGCGCAACATACACATCTGGCATGATCCCCCGATCAGGCTGATCACTTATAGGATAGTAGCCTATGAGTGGAATGTCCATTTCAATTTTCGAGTGTGGGAGCGTAAGGAAAAAGATCTGGCCTCCATTGGTTCCTTTGAGATTACCTCCACTTTCTTGCCCGACTAAGGTAGCAATATTGTGCTCCTTTAAAATACGAGATAACAAAAAAGTGGCTGAGCTATTTGCAGGACCCATTAACAAATACACTTGCCCTGAAAAAGGATCATTCCCTTGTTTGATTACCTGCCCTTTGTTTGAAGAATTCTTCCATGTATAAAAACCTTCTCCAATATATGTAACTTTTCCAGTGCGGTCCCTAAAACTATCATCCCAGGTACCTAAATAGGGATTCAGTTCTTCCGGAACTTTTTCATAGCGGAGCAACTCACGGGTGGCATCGAGTGTAATGGGTGATCGCAATAGATATTTCGCCAATTCCAGATTCACCTCTGACATTCCTCCTTCATTTCCCCTAATATCCAAGATTAAGTTCTCTGTATTATTCTCATCGATTTGTCTGAATGCTTGTTTAAGAAATTTTTTCCAATCCATCTCCATTTTCCAGGTGACAAAGGTTCCCAGTTTGAGATAGGCTGTAGAAGGGTCCATGAGTTTGAACTTCCACAAATCATCATAAGATTCGGGTAAGGGACCATATCTTTGGGCGAGTACCTGTTTGCGTTTTTCTCTAGTGATAGACGTAACGGTTACAGATTGAGTCTGTAGTTCCCTGGGGTATTTCAATTCTAGGCTATAAGTGCTATTTATAGGTTCATATAGTAATGGAAAATAAATATCAAATGATTCAAATTCTCCATATCCTGTAACTTGTAAATCATCCAGACGCTTACCATCATTGGAGCCATCTGATTTTACATATTGTATCAAGGTATCTAGCATAGAAGACACCCACATGTCATTTATACCCAAGATCTCTGTTCCCAAAGGAATTTCTTCTCTTTCAGAAGCGTTTTTAGTGATAATTATTCGCTTATCAACAATCTGAAAAGTAAAAGGTAGCTTATCTGCTTGAGCAAAGAGTTCTTGTTGAATAGTATCCGGTTGATTCCAAAAATTGGCATAGGTATGACCACATTTGATTTTCTCGAGAAATCTTGAAAAGATGAGATATACCTCTTTTCTGCTCAGATCAGTCATGAGTGATTGCTCTAGATCATCAAAATGGCCTTCTATCGTTGCCGAATCAGTATACCTATACAAGCCAGGATGAAGTTTTGTGTAGGCTTCTTTCATGATGGCAAAATCTTTTTGTAATTCTTCCATGGAAATAGTTGTTTGAGCTGAGATAGAACCTAGCCTTACTCCAAGAAGACACCACATGCTCAATACTATGTATTTAATACTAACTGATAATCTCATGTTGATAGAATGATTGAGATAAATAAACGTATGTCTCAATTAATGAATAGATCAACATTCCATCGCTTCAAATCCTATTTAGGTAGTCTCAAATTCTCTTTGAGTATCATTTGAGCCCTCTATTGAGGCTAAAAACTCGGTGGGTGATTGCTTGGTAAGCTTCTTAAAGGTACGATTAAACGTTGCCTTGCTATTAAATCCGCAATCCAAGGCAATCCCTAATAAAGAGCGTTGCCGATGATGTCCCAGTTGCAATTCTTCTTTGACCGCATCGACGCGGTAAGTATTGATATAGTCGTTGAAATTTTTTCCAAATCCGGTATTAATGACTTGAGACAATAATGAAGGATTCCATTCTAAATCTTTTGCTAGCTTCGATAACGTCAATTCTGGATTGAGGTAAGGCTTGTGCTCTTTCATATACTTTTTGAGCGTTTGCTGAAAGGCCCGGAGTTGAGTAGATTCTTTTTCAGATTTTTGACGTAACGTTGAATTTGGAAAAGTTAATTCATGTAGTTTCGTAAGGTCGATGTAATACCCTTTTATTCCTATATATACCATGGCCATTGCCGCCACTAAATGCCAATACCATCTTTCTTCCCAATGCAATTCTACAATTTGATTATGAATGGTAAATGTGATGATATTGAATAGGAATAGTCCCAGATAGAGAAATAGAAAATTGCGTATCCAATTCAATTCCACATGATACGTATTGGAATAGAACTGCTTAATCCGTTTGCGATGTTGTTGGTAAGCTTGTAAACTAAATGCGAAATATAATATGATAGAAAACGTTGTCAATTGTGCAGTAAATGGTATGACATAGACTAAGTGAATGTTTTCTAACCATATCCCATTTTGCACGTCACTAAATCCTGGCTGACTGGCATCATGGATCAACATAATAATTTCATATAAGATAGCTAGAATTGCAGGGGCAAAATGCCAGAAATGAACTTTTCTAAAGCTAAATAGTGGTTCTGTTAAACTTTTAATGTAGAAATACAAGATAGGCCCATATGCAAAAGAGAAATCCCACAAAAAGTAATTGATCTTTGTCGTGCGAAAGGTATCATACCAACCCATAAATCCTATGATATAGGAAGTACGGTCAAACCCTGTAATGAATAGAAAAAATCCTAAAAATAAATCTGGCCATTGCCCCTTTTGATAATATCTCTTTAACATTAACCAAGCGAATATATACCCCTGAATGACAAGTATAAACAGCGAGATGCTGTGTATGTTAAATGTCGGGAAAGATAGAAGCATGGGTGCTTTTATGAATGAATACGATTAATGAAATAAAATAGATTACAATATAAGAAAAAACCCTACCCAAGAGGGCGGGGATTAAGGTCAAAGACTACTAATGGCGGGTATATAAGGGCACCTAACTTTTGATGTCATAAGATAGCTGATCATGAGGTTACCTAATGATGTATCATGTATCTATTCATTCATTATTTAGTTACTTTACGTGTAGAAAACGTAATATGCATGGTGTAATTTTCATATCCATGATGAAATCTCCAATTTGATATATGATCCAATGAATCCGCAAAATTCCCGTCGTCTAGCCGCTATCATGTTTACAGATATCGTAGGTTATACTGCACTCATGCAGCAAGATGAGCAAAGGGCGTATCAGGTCAGGACGCATCATCGTCATGTATTTCAGACTCGGCATGATACTTTTCAGGGTGAGATTATTCAGTATTTTGGAGATGGGACCCTCAGCGTCTTTCACAGTGCGGTAGAAGCGGTAGAATGTGCTATCGACATTCAACATGCGTTTAGTGGAGCACAACCCATTCCCCTCCGGATAGGTATTCACATGGGCGATATCGTCTTTGATGGGACTGAGATATTTGGCGATGGAGTGAATCTCGCATCCAGGATTGAAAGTTTAAGTGTTGCAGGGGCTATATTAGTATCAGGGAAACTCAATGATGAGCTCAAAAATCAAAGCCATATCCCCACTCAATCCCTGGGGTCTTTTGAATTGAAAAATGTGAACTATCCGATTGAAGTTTTTGCTGTTACTTCCGAAGGCATGTATATTCCAGCTCGTTCCGAGTTAAAAGGGAAACAACAGCGAAAGGACAAAGCCATTGCGGTGCTTCCATTTGTCAACATGAGTGCCGATAAGGACAATGAGTATTTCAGCGATGGAATGACTGAGGAAATCATCAATGCCTTAACCAAAATTGAAAACCTGAAAGTTACCTCCCGTACTTCCTCATTTTATTTTAAAGGTAAACATATCCCTATCCCGCAAATTGGGAGAGAACTCAATGTATCGATTATCCTGGAAGGAAGTATACGACTCTCTGGTAATAGAATGAGGATAACCGCTCAGTTAATTGATGTAGTTGATGATTACCATTTTTGGTCTGAATCATTTGATCGATCCCTGGATAATATTTTCGAGGTGCAGGATGAAATAAGTCTATTGATAGCGGAAAAATTACGAGAACATATCGGGCACTTTGAGATTGATGAACATTTGATCGATACACCCAACGTATCTGTAGATCTGTATAAGGAATATCTCAAAAGCAGGCATTTTCTGCTCAAAATGAGAAAGGTAGATATTGAAAAGGGGATGGAAATCCTAGAAGGTGTGATTCATAAACAAAGTGATTATGCACTCGCACATCTGGGGATGCATCTGGGATATACCCTGCTAGGAACTATTGGTCTCATACCTTCACACGAAGCATTTATCAAGGGTCAGCCTCACATGGAACGTGCGATAGCATTAGCCCCTGAACTCCCCGAATGTCAACTTCACCTTGCCTGGGTAAGTTTCCTCCAAAAATGGGACCTACCAGGTACATATCGACATCTACAAAAAGCAATGGAGGCAAGGCCTGTTGTAGATTTTTATCAAACCATGGCTTCGACACTGGTGGCAGAAGCAAAATACGATGCAGCTTTTAATTATATCGAAACCGCAATACAAATAGATCCCTTTGCTGCGGTGAACTTTCATCTCAAAGGATTTATTTACTACTGCCAGGAGCAGTATGATCAGGCTCAAATGTGCTTTGAAAAGAGTGTCTCGTTGAAACCTGACTTTATGGCGTCCACGCTGTATTTGGGGCAAACACTATTGTTGAAAGGACAACATCAGGAAGGATTAGCATATTTTCAGTCTCTACCTGATGATGAAATGGGAGATGTTATGAAAATAGGAGGGATTACGCTGGCACATGCTGCATTGGGAAATCATGGAAAGGCCTTACAAGGGATTAATGAACTGGAAGAAGCAATGCAAACAGAATTGATGGAGCGGGCGATAAATTTTCTCATCATATGTTATAGCATGATGGAAAATTATGAACAGGCCTTACA
>CAZZEC010000034.1:0-30988 GCA_964652565.1 uncultured Bacteroidia bacterium | reverse complement strand
CCAATCATCTTTCACAATTACTGAACGAAGGATTCGATAAAAACTTTTCCGAATTCATTAATGCCTACCGTTTAGAGGAATTTAAATCTAAAGCAGCCAATCCCTCCTTCCAACATATGACTATTCTAGCACTTGCCTATGAGAGCGGATTTAATTCCAAAACGGTGTTCAATACCTACTTTAAAAAAGCAATGGGCAAAACCCCCAGCGAATACTGGAAAGAGGTAGTTGAACAATAAGTTCGGATTTGCAAACCCGAACGATTTCTGCTCTTCGACCTCCTACCTTTGAGTCATTGATAATTATTAAATACATACACAATGAACTCATTAACAATGAATGTACCATTAACCCAAACACAGACAATGAAAGCAGTTGTGTGTACCCGATATGGATCACCTGATTACTTAGTGGTGAAGGACGTAGCAAAACCAACCCCAAAAGATAACGAGGTATTAATCAGGGTATATGCTACTCCTGTCACTACGGCTGACACGATGATGCGCAGAGCGAAACCATTTATCAGTCGATTCTTTTTAGGATTCACCAAACCTAAAAAATCTAGTGTGGGTACGGGTTTCGCTGGAGTGATAGAAGAAGTGGGAACATCGGTAGCTCAATTTAACGTCGGTGATCAAGTACTTGGAGAGACAGGCGTGAATTTCGGAGCCAATGCAGAATATATAGCTGTCTCAGAAGAGGGCGTAATCGCCCTGAAACCAGCTAATATGAGCTTCGAAGAAGCAGCTACCTTCACAGACGGGCACTTAACTTCCATCAACTTCCTCAAAAATATCGCCAACATCCAACCCGGCCAACGTGTACTGATAAACGGAGCATCTGGAAGCCTTGGTACTTCTGCAATTCAGCTTGCCAAATATTTGGGAGCTGAAGTAACAGGAGTATGTAGCGCTAAAAATGTAGAACTGGTCAAATCCCTTGGGGCTAACAATGTCATTGACTATACTAAGGAGGATTTTACCCAAAGTGATAAGACCTACGATGTGATATATGATACGGTAGGGATAAGTACCTTTGGAAAAAGTAAAAAGGTTTTGTCTCCCAATGGGCAGTATATTTCTCCCGTTCTTAGTTTGGCTTTGATATTCCAAATGTTAGGGTCCTCTCTCTTTGGTAAGAAGAAAGCCAAGTTTTCAGCTACAGGGTTATTACCCGCTCCCGAACTTAAGATTCTCCTCAAAGCGTTGACAGGAATATTTGAAGAAGGAAAACTCAGATCTATTATTGATAGAAAATACTCTCTGGATGATGCAGCCAAAGCACATGCTTATGTAGACAAGGGACATAAAATAGGAAATGTGGTGATTACAGTGCTTCCCAAAACGAATAAAAAATAAATTTCTCATGACCTTATCCTTTCAAGATGATGATACATATATAAACAGATTAAGCGGATAGTTGAAATAAAACATCCGCTTAATCTTCAAATAGTACTGTATAGTTCAATCATCTCCTAACATTTGTTAGAAAGATCAGTGATAGATCAATCTCTTATTCAGGAGAAACGTCATAAGATATCTCAAAATTAAACCGATTCTGATCATTTACATACAATATAGAGGGTTCTAATTCCACTCCTCCTGCGGGAGAGGCACCAATCTGACTCAAATAGATTTTCTCATCCCCTACCTCAATAGCATCTTCCCTGGCTGTATCTTTTTCGTACAATTTACAACTGATTACCACATAAGACTTATCCATATCTACATTCTGATAATCATCATACTGGAAAGAGAATGATTCATTAATATTCAGTACCTCTTCTTCGCTCAGAAATGCGGGATTACCTTCAGGTTTTGACCACATGACACGGCGGTCCACTAATACACGATCGGTTTGCACCGTCTGCTCTCTCATCGTACCTGGAAAAAATGTTTCTGTTGCTCCGGGTTCATACCGATAGGCACTTACAGTGATTTTACCATATAGTTTTGCTCTGGGATTCAGTGGTTTATTAGTCTTGGTACACTTTATTGAGTGCAAATTAAAACCTAATCGACCTGTGTATAATTCACATACAGACATCGTATAACTAGTGCTGGTAATGACATTAGCGGTGAGCCCATTTGACAGAAACTTCAATTCGAAAACCATAGGACTTCCTGGATTCTGATAGGGATCAAATTCTGCCCCTTGCTCAATGTAATTTCTAATACCATCCACTCCATTGTTAATTGGTAACACACCTTGAGAAGCGGCTCCGCCCAGTACATACACTTTGATAGAAGTATTCTGTAATATTTGTTCGTAATGTGCTGACATATTTACACCTGCCTCAACTGCCGAAGGAGGATCATAAGCATAATTGATGGCCGCATCCAGCTCCATCGCAGAAGCTGTAGACTCAAATGAAAATAACAATAGTCTCCCATAAGTAATTCTGGATACATAGACATCTGAAGGATCTACCGGGCGATCTACGAATGTATTGGCTGCACCCATTCCATCAGCTTGTATGGAATAAAAATTCTGTTTAAATGTGACCAATCGCTTCTGTGTACTGGAACTCCAATTAAACCCGAATTGTCCCGTTACACTTTGAATTCCTGCATTAAAATATCCACCCAATAGGAAATTCAAATGCTCTTCCTCATTGATCTCTTCCATTTCAAAATTTGCCTGTGCAGGAGTAGCTCCGTTTACCCCTTGTCCTAGTAACTGTGTTACGGCAACTTCTACTGTCGACAGCGAGGGATTTTGAACCTCCATAACCGGGCTACCATTTAGGAGGGGGCCATTCCTGTATACAAGGTTAAATGGATTTCGAGGAGCGTCAATTTGCTGAAATTGACCCTGTTGTAACTGAGGCCCATTCAGAATAGCTCCAGGCCATAAGGTACTAGTTACTCCAAGCATATAATGCTCTGCATTGTTGACCGTCTCTGTGACCTGGACCGATGTACACATATAGTCTCCATCCTCAAATGACTGACCCGGTGCCTCTTCTCTTGAGGGTTCTCCAGGTTCAGCACTTAAGACGGAACCCTCATCCTCATTATTGCGATTGTTTCGATTCCAAACCGTTAAATTGGTGGGCTTCAGTTTAGAAGAATAAGTGATCTTACCTTTGATTGGAACTTGATTTTTGAAGACAAATGCTTGAGGTGGAGCCGAGGCAGTAGTTGCAGTGTTTTTTGAAGGCTTTCCTAATGTTGGAGTATTTGAACTTTTTCTCACCTCCATAGAAAATAACTGACCCTTCTTCAAAGGTAATTTGGGAGTGTCTTTGTTAAGCGTAACAGGTCTGCCTTTAAAAGCAGCCTGTGTGTATAGCTTGACTTCGTAACCTTTGGTAATTTTCAAAGATCCGATGGAAGCATATCCTCTCTGACGAAACTTCTGAAAACCGTGTCTCCCAACGGGAATTTTCGCGGATTTTCCTCGAAAATTTGCTTCTGTGTAAACCGTAATCACTCCCTGGGCTTGCAAAGACTGAAGCTGTGTAATACCAAGAAGGATGATGACACACACACGATATACGATATTAATATTTTTCATTTAAGTATTATTTTTCTTAGTGCTACAGGTTTAGGAATGATTAATTTTCTCCAAGAGGATTCATACCTTCAGTACTTACTCTGTAGCCGAAATTATTCGTTCCAACATTCTTTCTCACTTTAACAGAAAAATGATATCCCGCACAATCCTCACAGACAATTTCCTGAGTTTCCTTAATGTTTCCTTTCCCTTTATCAAATTCTACTTCACCTACGAATTCGGCGTGATCTGGTGTCTCTATATGGTACCTACAAACAATAACCCAACCTTTTTGACTTCCCCCCGTTTTTTCAATTTTTATCTTTACATCCTTATATAGCATATTGGGTTCCGTATAAAACATTCTCACAGACCCAGCACCAGCAACAAGATTGCCATTCTGTCCGCTATCATTAATATTTAGTGCTCTTGGTCCATATGATGCAGAATTGCTCCCAAATTCATCCTTCCACCATACTTGCCATTCATCAATCTTTTCATTCATTCTATCCTTGGCTCCAGCTTGATACGCTTTCCAATCTCTGTATTGATCCAGCGTTTTGGTCGCATTCATTTTAGATGAAGTTTTTTTGCTCTTAGCGATATCTGTTTTAGACAATTTTTTTATTTCTGGTTTTTCAGGGGCATCTCCCTGAAGGATTTCCAGATCTGTAAGTGCTTCAGCAATTTCATCTTGAAACTCATTTTCAAATGCATTTGCTATACTCATGAAAAAATTTTCACAATTTTGAGCGTTAAGCGTAGATGAAAATATTGTAGTCAGAGCGATTAAGGCTATAATTGTTTTTTTAAGAAATTTCATATTTTTTGATTTTTTTATTGAAAATGATGAATTATTAATATTAAATTAATTGTATTATATCATTGAGACACGTGTTCTCTAATTGGAAATCCGCATAGGATTTCTTGCGCTCATATCTCAAAAGAATTTTTGAGGAGTTAAAAAAAGTATTTTTTCAGTTGAAAATTAACGTGATTTCAGTGTAATCTTGAGTGTATATCCTCCTTCATTCAGACCTTCGGCTCCTGCAACACCAATCACTACTTTGTAAGGGTTATTAATTGCTACCAGGTCTTTGACTGTGCGTGTGTGATCCTGTACTTGATTACGTTTATTGTAATCCCACTTATGATCAGCTTCACAACGAATACAACTGTTTAAGTTTGGTACAATGTCTTCTTTATTCATACCTATTTCGTAAGCATAAATACTGAAATTTGCTCGCTTGTCATCAGGTATGACGGTTACTTCCATCTCTGAGTATTTGGGAATAAGCGTAGTATATAGTACGTGAGTTCCTGTAAACTTTTGTTTTTGAGTCTCAGGAAAACACGCTACTGAACTATTCCATGCCCAGGAAAGATCACTCATTGGTGTTCCTTCAGCAAGATTTCCACTGATCTCTACAGATTGATTGGGTCCAACCTCAATCATGGAGGGTTGTTGTGCATGCATCATTACCGAAGTGAAAATTATTGTTAATAATAATGTTAAACGCATATTGGTTTAGATTTTTAAGTGTGAGAATAAATCATTTTCTCATTAGTAACTCAATGCTTAAAAAATGTAACCTGAAATTTGAAAAATGCTTTAATTATTTATTATTGTAGATAAATAGATCTATAAATAAATTTAGTTGTAAATATGTTTTACATTCGAGATATAATAAATGTAATAAGCCACCATCACATAGCAGAAATTGAGGTAGCAGAGGCTCAATAATGTTTCTTATTTTCAATGGAAAAGAGTTGAGTTTCTCACATGAAAATAATGTCATAAACTATGAATCGACGAGCCTTTCTGAACAACAGTGTAGGATTATCTTTACTCCCTATGGCTTCTTATCATCCTTCAACAATAGCTCACGATACGGTTGAGCATGTATTTATAGAGCGTCCTGTAACTGGACAACCCCACAAAGGTAAAGTATTGGCAGCTATTCAACCTCATTGCGATGATATACCTCTTTTCGCAGGAGGCACAGTAGCCAAACTCATCAAGGAAGGATATACCGGATATCTGATCCGTACGACTAACGACGACCATGCAGGTCGAGGCGAAACCCTGGGCGATGTCATTAACAACAATTCCAGAGATAATGATGCTGTTGCCAAAGCACTGGGATTGGAAAAAGTATTTAATCTCAATTATGTCAACCACCGCATGAATGAGGCGAGTTTACAGGAAATCCAGGCGAGACTGATTTTTTTATTCAGGCTATTGAAAGTGGATACACTGATCTGTTATGATCCCTGGGGGCATTACGAAGAAAATCCCGATCACTATGTGACTGCAAGAGCTGTAGAAGCTGCCCGCTGGATGGCGGGAGGGAGGAGCGATTACCCAGAGCACTTTGAAGCAGGTCTGGAACCACATGCCGTGCAGGAGCGGTACTATTTTGCTCGAGGCCCACAATTGGTCAATCGGGTAGTAGATATTAGTGGTACATTGGAAGACAAAATCAATGCAAATCTGGTAAATGTATCTCAAGGTCCTGCCGGAGAAAATGGTGCAAGATTGAAACGACGACTGGAACGAGAAGGAAAATATCTACCGATTCTGGGAGACGATGAAACTTCTGCTAATCGAAACTATATTAAGCATTTTGTTTTGGATATTGACTCTCAGGGACTACGTGGTGTTCCTTCAGATAAGCAGGTAGGTGAAATGTTCGAATTGGAGTGGGGAGAGCGTTTTCATTATATAGGACCTGGGGATTCTAAGTTATCAGAATACATGAATAAGCATGTAAGGGATAGGTAAAAGATTTTCAAAAATCCCCAGGTCTTGATGAAGATTACTTCCTGCGATTGTTAATCGTATAATGTAGTCATCCAAATCGTAACATTCCGCTCGGGATAATTTAAGGCAGTGATCAAATCATTGGCTGCAATGCCTGCTGGGTCCATAATGGTGCCAGGGATCCCTTTAAAGGCAACATACTCTATGAGCGTATCGTACCCTGATGGTATATCCTGAAATGGATAACTCTTGTCGTAATACTCAAAATAAGCAGTAGTTTGTTCTAACATCCGGTCGAAGCTAAACCAATTTCCAGGATCAAGACGATAAAACCAGATATCGAAGGAGACGGACGCTAGGGTGAGGTCCTGGAATCGGTCGAGAGGAGCATCTTTTACACCAGTAATAGCGGATTGAGCAAGGCTTTCTACTACCTCCTCCTGTTGCGCAATTTCAGCAAGTTTTTCAGAAACGAATGTTCGGTAAGCATTATCGTCGAACGTCAAAATATCGAATTGCTCAAAGTCATCTATAGGGAATTCAAAAAACCAGACGGGCCAGTTCTCGCGGTAGATGATGTCATTCACATACAAGTTATCGCGAAAGGCTTCGGCGGCTGTTCTACCAAATGTGTATACCAAGTCTTTCCAGGTCCCTTCTCCAAATCCCTCGATAGCATCTAATTGCTCCAGGTTATCATAAAAATTAGATTCCTGCTCAGAGCGAGTTCTAAGGATGCGTCCGGCAAGCGTAGGTCCAATTGTATTCCCAGGACCATCAGAGGGATCATCCTGGATGATCGTATTGGTAATATCGTTGACTACATTTACGCGATTAAAAAAATCAAGGATACGTGCTGCCACGCTGTTAGGGATGTCTTGTAGGTTCATGTTAAATAGCTTTATTAAGGGTGTTAAAAATAATCATCTGGAGATAGGAAGCTTAATTGTGAATATCATAGTGGACCTATCATTAGCCATTGATTATCTGAGATCTAAATCCAAATATATTCATTTCATGTGGTTCTTATTTGAAATCTTATTAACTAATTATAAAGAAAAATAAATATGAAAGGGAGATAGGAATAGGCGCTGCATTGGTATTGCAGGTATTTGCAGAAATCAAAAAGCAAGGGCTAACATTAATTCCCCTTTGTAGCCGCCTATATTAAGAGACATTCCAAGTGATATGAGATCATAGATAGTCATTACCATATCGAATAGTCCAAAGATTGACTTCCTCAAATCCCTCAGATTGGCTTCCATCAATCCCTACTGTCTTCCGCGTTCCAACTGTCGTCCGTCGTCTATGGTCCGTTGTCATAGTTATCACATTTCCCTGAAATAGCAAGGATTCTAATTTGCCCCTTTTCTCATTGTGAAATCGTTAAAAAAATATGTATTTTTTAGAAGATATATCATGACCAGCTTGCCAAAGATAATCCTTATGTAAGAGGTTGGGCTGGATGGAAACGAAAAGGGTTAAACGGTGGTAACCATGGCCAAATACGTACTTCAAATCGTTATTTTTTTCTCCACAACATTGGGATTTCTCCAAGCACAACATGTGAGAATCAAACCTTCTTGTCCGATCAATATCATCGTAGCAGTAGATTTTTCGGGAAGCGAATTAGCTTACATGGATCAGATACATACCGTCTTGAAGGATCTTACCTATACGTTTGAACTGGATGAAATGAATCTTAAAATTGGTCTGATTACCTTCAATCGAGGTGCTCATCTCGTATTACCCTTAACCTCGGACACACAAAAAATGGACCAGGTGATAGAAGCGTTACGGATGGAACGATTGGTATATGCAACTGATATCCATAGTGCAATAGAATTAGCCAATAGTGAATTTCGTCGAAACTCAGAAAAAGGGATTCCGAAGTTTTTTGTACTTATCTCCGATGGTGATCCGCATGCCCATGCAAGAGGAAGCGGGTTCCAGATGGATCTGACGAATATTAAGCAGATTAAAGCAGGTGATCCAAGCATAGGTGCTGATCCTGTACATGTGTTTAGTCTGTATACAGGTGGACATTCCAACTTTCGCTACAATTTTGGTGAACAGGTGATTAGGGCATCAATTGATCATATGAAAGCGATGGCCAGCGATCAACAATCCTTTTTATTTTTTGAAGAATATCCCAAAATGATCGCATACTTTAAGGTCGTTAGTAGTTGTATGTGATGCTTACCTGGAGATGATTCTTTTGGCACCAATGAAATATTGATAAGTGGGTATTTGGCTAAACTGCTCGAGTGTCCATATTACCGGTTTCCCAACTTGCTTTGATAAATGTATGGCTTGATTGTCCCCTAGATAAACTCCCACATGTGCTCCCCACGCTTGTTGGGTGTGGTTCCAAAGTAATATATCCAGAGGTTGAAGTTTATCTACGCGAATGGTATAGTTATAATCTTCCCATAAATCACTGGATCGGAAATCGGGAATTTCCTTTCCGTGATATCTCACTAATTCATAGGCAAATTGTTGGCAGTTAGCTCCAGCGGACAATTCTTTCAAGCTAGGATTTCCGGGATATTGTGTGGAATTATAAGGTATATTGAAGAAATGACCAGGAATACATACCATGGAATTCAAATTATACACAAAAATTGTAATTATGTAGAAAATTTAATTGCGAATATATGAATTTTATAGTATGTTAAATGTGTATAAATAAGGTGGTTTTCATCTTCTAATAATTCGCTATGTCCAACAAATTATGTACAATACGATTATGTTCCAGGCTATAATCAGCTTCCGATAGTGTTCCTTTCCTTTTCCCTTGTTCATTTCGGTTGTACTTGGATCTCAATAGGACCAAATCGTTTTTGAGGAGGTGATCTTTTTGTTGAATAGCCTGTGTTTCCAGTAGTTCAATTGCTTGTGGAATAAGGTTACGTTGAATTTTTTCGTATATCTTATCCATAAACAACTTTTGAGTATTACTAACCCCTTCCAATAACTCATCAACAAGTACGTCCTCTAAGCTTTTTTCACAAGTGATCTCTCCTTTACCTTTGATCATATACTTCTTTAACAAAGAATACTTGTAAAAATGAGGTCTGTCTTCCGCTTTACATTCTACGCAAGTACAAGGAATCATTTCTTCATATTGAAGATTCACAAAATCATCATGGATCTCCTGAAGGGACTTTCTGATAATAGCCAATAGCTCTTTTCGATAAGTTCCTGAAACCTCGATCGTAATTTTCCGGTCAAAGTAATGTTCTATCACTCTGCCCAAAGTTTCCTCATATTCCAGTACTACTCCATACCTCCAATATATATCTTTATAGATATCTGTATTGCGTTTAACAATAAAACGAGTAAGTATACCTTTAGGCATGAAACGGTAGTGGTATTCAAATCTGAGAATGTGCTCTTCTTCAAATTCGAACTCGCGAGCATCTACGGGCAGCATTTTGGGAGCTAAATACGTTCCCTTACTTAATTCAAAACACAACTCAAATTTTTCATTCTTCATCAGAGACAGTAACTCCCGTCTTTTCTTTCGATAAGCTTGTCCTTTCCAGATTTCTTTGAGGTCTTCATCGTAAAAGATACCATTGCGTTCAATGATTTCATGATTATCCAATACATTATAAATGCCTCTGGTGATCCATTCATGATTGAGAACAACTGTATCCAATAAGTCTAAGTCATCTTGAAAGTGTATGATTACCCCTATATCGTGAAGGTATTGACTAAGCCACATGGCCCTATCTTCATCTAGTTCATACTTCTCACAAAGTGCTACATAATCGTCATATCCAATAAAATCCTTCCCTTGATTTCGTAGTGAATCCAGTTCCTTCCGAATTTCTACCCACTTTTTGGGCAAAGGAGTACCTATATGTGGGAGGATCTCTGAATCCAGGATGGTCCGCTTGATCAATGCCCTAAGATCTTCTATCGATTCCTTGAACTCAGGAAGACAACTCACTTTTTTGAAATCTACAATCTGCTCAAAATGCTTGCGATATTCATTGATGGGAAGGGATTTGGTGGGTTGATCAGCCTTATTGAGGACGATGATAACAGGGCTGTTTTCACCCAGCAATTGTACAATATTCAACCAATAAAAAAAGTCTTCATGTCGGTCCTCTTTTCTCGATTCAGTTACCAACAGATAAAGCGAACGACGAGTGAGAAAAAACTGATGGGTAGAGTGATAGATTTCCTGGCCACCAAAGTCCCAGATATTTATCCGGAAATCCTTTTCTGTTTTCATCTCATGTCGGGCTATTTCCCAGGTGAGAATATCGATTCCTTCAGTACTTTCTTCATGACTAAATGTATAGTTGTGATTACTCAACACTTTGGAAAGGGTAGACTTTCCTACTCTTCCTTCTCCAATGAGCAATAATTTGATTTCGTATAAGTAATCTACATCCTGGGTACCATCACCGTCTTGAAGTTGATTGAGATAGTTGCGAATGGCTTCTAAGCCCTGATGGTATATTTCGGCAGGGATATCGCGTATATTATTGTCTTTGACTTCCAGTCTGACCAGATTCTCCTTAAAAATAAAACTTTCATTTAGCTGGATCAGTCTATTTTTATTTACATGTATTCTGGACAATAGAGGTAACGTATTTAATGCATTAGGAAGTCGCTTTAGTCGGTTGTCTGATATATACAATTCTTCCAGATTCTCTAAATTCTCAATATAGTTTGAAATGCTGGTAATTTTATTATGGTTGCATTTTAGTATACGTAAATTTTTGAGGCTATAGATATGATGAGGTAGGTCATCAACGAATTGATTATTTGTAAGATCAATTTCCTCTAATTGCTGCAAATTTGTTATCTGATGATTCAGTTTATGTAATAAGTTACCTCTAAGGTTCAATACCTTCAAATTGACGAGATTGGAAATTTGCTCGGGAATCCACTTGATATTATTGCGGTCGCGAAAACTCGCATTATCTGACGAACTCAGGTCTAGAGACTCTAAATGCCTGAGAAATAAGACTTCTTTTGGAATACGAGTGAGTCCACAGTCACTCAGGTCTAAGTGAGTTACCTTCTTGTTTCGCGCTTTTTGAATGCGGTCCTCCACATTGAGGTGTTCTTTTGAGGAATCATTTCCCATGACGTTACAAATATTTTTTACGCCAAAAATTACGAAAAAAAGTCTGAGATTATTTTATTATTTCAAATGGAAATGGGTGGGTCCTGGTACTTGAGTATGGATTACCTTCCATATTTTCGCCTCCTCCAACTATACCTTCCACCCCAAAATAATATTACCAACAGTACAGGAAATAGGATATTGGCTACCCTAATCCAGGCAATGTTGTGTTTGATTTTCTCAGTATCCAAGGGTCTAATAATTACATCTTTTGCGCGTATTTCTGATAATGCCTCATTTCCCACTAGATAATCCATCAAATTCAACACCATCGCTTTATTATCATACGGAGCAAATGGTCCTGATTCACCACGAAATTCCTGACCTAAAGGAAAGGCCCCATCAGAAATAATGGCCATTTTGCCGCTTTCACCTGAGATGGATTGCTCTTCAAAAGGTACCAAGGGTGGATCTGGTGTAAAATCATCGACAGGTGCTTTTCGCCCTTTAAACAAAGAGGTAAAAGTCCCTTCAAGCAAAAGCCCTGTAATCTGGGGACCACTTTGAAAAATTTCAGGATTCTCAGCTGCTAGAAGCGAGGCATTCAGATCAATAAACTGCATATTTGACTGAGTCAGACTTTGGGGGGAAGTTTTGAATAGTACTTGCTTGCGAATCTCAGGCTTAGGCAATGTGTCTATGCTACTTGCAAATCGCATTAGAACAGTCTCCACATTTCTCGTAACGGGATGATCTGAAATATCTCTGATGAGAGGATAGTACACCCAAGGGCGGGACTCAAATACAGGACCCGAAGAGGACTCTTGCATGACCTCCAACTGTTCATTACTCAAATCCATTACCAAGTCGGTATTAAGCTTAAACCCATATTGAAAGAACATATCGTCCAGATTCAATTCTCTTAACCGAGTCAATGTTTGTTGTTTCTGGTACATATCAAAATCCACCTGTTGGTAGTCCAACATCCATAGGATGCTCCCACCGCGAAGTAAATATTGGTCGAGCTCGTATTTTTCCCGTTCCGTAAAAGCGATTTCTGGTTGAAGGATCAGTATCAAATCGACCACCTGATTATCAAAGGGCTTTCCTTTTAATATAGGATTATCCATATTCCATACAGCTAACCTGTATCCCATATTGAGTAAATCCTGCCCAATATCCTTGGACAAATTTTCAATAGGGGTCTCACTTTGCCCTTGTAAAAAGGCTACAGTTGGGGGTTGGTCTTTCAATAATGTCTGGATCCCAGAGATGATTTTGTATTCCAGATTTGCTTCTCCAGCTACGAGGTCAGTCTCACCTCCTGGCAGTCGATAATCACTCAATAGATCTATACATCGTATTCTATCTCCGTATTTCAAATGGATAACGGGATACATGGCTTTTCGGGACATTTCTGTAGCTGATGTCTGGACTTGTACACCTATAGGTGAAAAATTATATTTCTGTAGCGTATCTCGTGCAGATTTCTCTTTGCTGGGATCGACAAAGCGAACGATTAGTCGTCCCTTTGCATATTGATTCAATTCTATCAAAGTTGTCCGTAGCGACTCTTTAAAGCGGTCGATTTTCAAGGGAAATTCACCTTCCAGATATGAGGTTATCTCCAGTGGATAGGAAATATTTTTTACAGTGTTTACACTTGCATTCGATAATGAGTACCTCTTCTCTTGTGTTAAATCCCAGCGAATAAATTGATTGGAAAGAATCAGGTTCGCTAGCACAATACCTACTATCCAACCTAATGTCTTGAGGTCTTTCCTGCGATTATTCACCTTGCTTTCCATAAGTATTATCCTTTCCTTTTTTCCAACCATCTTCGAGTCAATAATAACATAATTACAATCACACTGATAAAATACAATATGTCCCTTGAGTCAATTACTCCACGACTAATGCTTCGATAATGTTCTGCTATCCCTGCATGTAGAATAATATCATTGAGAAAACTTTCTGCTCGAAACCCTGCCAAAAATTCCAATCCCTGATACATAAAAAAACATAGAAATACAGCAAAGAGAAATGCGACGATTTGGTTATCTGACAAGGTTGAGGTAAAGATACCGATTGCAGCAAAAATTCCTCCCAGGAACACCAAGCCTAAGTATGCTCCAACTGTCGCACCATGATCGAGGTTACCCACGGGATCTCCCAGCCAATACACAGTTGCATAGTAAACGAGTGTTGGGATTAATGCTATAATAATCAAAATAATCGCTGCAAAATACTTACCTAACACCAATTGCCATTCTGTAATAGGTTTTGTGAGTAATAATTCAAGGGTTCCGGCTTTCATTTCATCGGAAAATGCTCGCATGGTGATTGCTGGTATGAGAAAGAGAAACAAGTAGGGACCATAAAAAAATAATGCGTCCATAGTAGCATAGGTATTTCCCGGTTCCAAAATATTGTACTCAAATACCCAAAAGAATAACCCCATCGCTATCAAAAATACGATCAATACGACATATGCAATTAAAGAATTAAAAAATGTAGCTATTTCTTTCTGTAGAATGGTGAGAATCGGTTGCATACAAATCAGTTTCTAAAAAAAAATGGAAGATAACAGACAGTAAATATGTCATATCCTCATTAACTTTTACTTCCCAGTGTTTACATCTACCAAATTTAATCGTTTTATCCAAACTCATTAATATTACATGAATACGTTAAGTAGAATTAATACATTCTACAAAATTCATACTCAATGACTAAATCATGCAAATTATTAATATAGAGAAATTTTATCCTATATTCTGATTAAGTATTTGTAATTTCATCTGATATGAAACTATCCATTGCTACAGTACAGCGACTATATGGCCCAAAGCTCTATATCTTGCAAGAATCTGTCACAGATGAAAATTCGATTATGGAAATTTCTAATCCTCAATTATTTCTTATAGGCCAGTCTGTAGACTGGAAGATGAAGCCGAATACACAAATGGTACTCATCCTTAAAGAGGAAGAATTTTCTCAAAAACCGTTGATTGATTTACTGAAAAGTATGGTACTGAAAGCCCAAATACCCACAGATTTAATAGGCTTTGGTATCATGCCTAAAGATGCGGAGGAAATCTCTCTGGAAGATATACCCACTCCAGTAGGGGTTTTATATGGCCCTCCGGGAACACATATCCCCGATTCTATGAGATTGAGAAATTGCGATATTTTTATTTCCCCTTCTCTACAGCATATTGCTGATCACCCAAATGAAATGGATCAAATGGCACAAACCCTTCAACGAGCAAAATTTATACTGAATATATGAACAATAAGCTGCTTTTTGGGACAAATAATCTCCATAAGCTCAGGGAAATCAGAGAAATGGTAGGAGAGAAGTTTGACATTTTGCAACTCAATGATTTAGGGAAAAGTATCGAAGTAGAGGAAACGGAGGATACTCTTAAGGGTAACGCCTTATTAAAAGCAACAGCTTTTTTTGAAGAATCAAAGATACCCTGTTTTGCTGATGATACGGGTCTGGAAGTAGATGCATTGAATGGGGCTCCAGGGGTACATACGGCAAGATACGCGGGAGATCACTGCAATCCCAAAGATAATATCGAGAAATTATTACTTGAATTGGGGGATGAAGTAGATAGATCTGCTAGATTTAAAACTGTCATTGCATTCTTCAATGGTGAAGGAGTATGGACATTTGAAGGAATTGCAGAAGGTAGAATTGCTCATCATCCTCGTGGTGATCAGGGATTTGGATATGATCCAGTATTTATTCCTATGGGATATACCCAAACATTTGCAGAAATGGATGCTACCTTAAAACATGCGATCTCGCATCGAGGAAAAGCGGTTCGTGCATTTGCGGAATTTCTCAAACGATTATAACTATAATAAATGTATGGCGAATAAGCCTTATATCGTAGGTATCTGTGGTGGTAGTGGATCAGGAAAAACCTACTTACTCAATCAGTTAATGAAATTATTGCCGGAGAATCAGGCTACGCTTATTTCTCAGGATAATTATTATAAGCCACTGGAAGAATTGCCTACCAATGAAGATGGATTGGTAAATTTTGACCATCCGGACTCCGTGAACATGGACCTGTTGGTAAAAGATTTACATCTTCTTGCACAAGGAACCACAGTCAATTTGCTAGAATATACCTTCAATAATCCCAACGCAACTCCCAAACCTATCACTTATCATCCAGCACCACTGATCATTGTGGAAGGTATGTTCGTTTTCCATTATGCACCGCTTGCAGATGATATCGCATTAAAAGTATTTATTGAAGCAGAAGAACACATAAAGCTATTGCGAAGATTAAAAAGAGATGCAGAAGAGAGAGGATATTCCTTTGAGGTAGTACTAAGAGATTATGAACGATTTGTAGCTCCCATGTACCAGAGATTTGTGGAGCCTACCAAGAAAACCAGTGACCTCATCATCCCCAATAATGATGATATTGATAAGGCAATTCAAGTTCTGATCAATCACTTAACACAGGTTCTAAGAGAGTGTTAATAAAAATTTATTACCTTTACGTGAAATATCGCTATAACATCCCAAAATTGAAAGTATATGAAATGGATTAATTTTTTTGTTACACTAGTTATGTTGGGTTGGATTGCCTGCGACCAGCCAGCACAACAGAGTAGTGAATCTGCTACGGACGAAGCTGAAACTACAGAAACAACATCAGAGGAAGAAAGCACAACTCCCAGACAAGGTATGAGCTTTACTCCTGATGAAATTGAAGCATTACAAAATAAATTCACCTATGACCCAGCTTCGGGATACTACAAGCACAATTTGTGGGCGGGTCGCGCACCCAAACGTCGCACACTAACTGTAGATGTATACAACAATGGCTCTTATATTTTGTCAAGTAATTATTATGGACAAAGTAACCTTGGCCACAATCGTGTAATTGTTGGTGTGGGAGAAGAATCAATGACTACGGAACGAATCTCTACGAGCAATGAAGGAGAACACGTTGTTCAAACTGACGAAGGGAGCCGCTTCGAAATCAATAATTATACCAACTACCGCGACAATGGTATTTTTGAAGCTATAGGAAAAAATCCCGAAGCAGAAGTCGAAATAAAATTTGACAGTCCTAGAGCCTCTTCAAATGCAGTACCTCTTCCAGAGCAAGACAAAGAAGCAATTGTAGATGCGTATTTGCTCTCTATGCTTATTCGCGCTGGAAAGGTAACAATACCTGAAGAAGAAGAATAATTAAGTAAGAATTGATAGATAGTCTTTAAACTTGCGTCCGGTTCAGAAATCTGAATCGGACTTTCTTTTCTATCGCCCAATGGGATTTTTATTATTTTTATTTAATTCTGATTTTACGTAGCTGACATGAGTGTGACTACTACCACTACTACCCAGACGCGAATACTTTCCATAGATATTTTCCGAGGGCTTACCATATTTGCCATGGTGTTCGTCAACGATCTGGCAGGAGTAACAGGAATACCTGCCTGGATGAAACACGCTGATATATATGCTGATACCATGACTTTTGTAGACGTTGTGTTTCCTGCATTTTTGTTTATCGTAGGGATGTCGATACCATTGGCATTTCAGCGAAGAAGATCTAAAGGTCAAAGCAGTTGGGAAATTTTCCAACATGTCGCTGTTAGAACCATAGGCCTACTCATTTTAGGGGTGTATATGGTTAATGCAGAAGAAATGAACAGCGACGCAACGCTTATCCCAGCTTCCATATGGAATGTGCTACTATATCTTAGCGCAATATTTATATGGAATCGCTACCCACAACCTACTCATCCACGAAAGGCATATCTATACTGGGGGCTAAGAATATTGGGTGTTATCATATTAGGAATTCTATGGTGGACTTTTAGAAAAGGTCCCGAAGGGAATATCAGAATGACACATAGCTGGTGGGGAATCCTGGGATTAATAGGATGGGCATATTTAATTTCTATGATGGTGTATAGTATTTTCAGAGATAACCTCCCTGCTATTCTTGGTATGCTTGGGCTATTTACGTTGACAGTTTTGGGGTTGAAAAGTGGAGAATTGGTGATTCCATCAGCATTTGGATGGTTAGAGGGGCAATCGGGACATTTTGCGCACGCAAGCCTTACCCTTGCGGGTATTTCTCTTACCCTGATCCTACAACAAAAAGAAACCATCGGATCTCAATTGCGTTGGATGCTTACCCTGGGATTATTATGTGCTTTAGGTGGGTTTTTTGTCCGTCCCTTTGGCGGTATATCCAAAAATCTGGCTACTCCAAGTTGGGTATTGTATTGTATAGCCATATGTAGTGCTGTATTTGCACTTATTTATTGGATCGTTGATCACAAAGGGAAGCACCAATGGGCAAGCTTTTTGACTCCTGCTGGAAAAAATCCATTGCTCACCTATATCCTTCCTTATATGTTTTATGCAGCAATTGGTTATAGTTTCCTTCCTGAGGGATTGAATCATGGATTTCCTGGGTTTATACGATCGGTAGTATTCTCTCTCGCAATACTGGGATTATCTGCATATCTCACACGGCAGAATATCCGACTTCAATTGTAGTAGGGCAAACGCACTAAAATCATTAACAACTGCTAATCAGAAGCTTACATTTATCCAATATATAAATACCTTGATCGTAATCAATTGATAATGAATTATTTATAAAATTTGGCGCGTTTGCCCTGCAATTGTAGTATGTTACTTTTATATTTGAAATTTTTTCATTAAATTATTATAAGATGATTGAATTGAGGAAACACGCTCAATGTGCTTTCATTTTCAATACTAACAACTACTGGCCTTTTTTCACTTCTTTAACTTTCCCAAATATGATGTTTGTTAAGACTATTTTACAGCAAAAAGGTTCCCAGATATGGACTATCTCTCCCGATGCAACAATTTTGGAAGCGCTTCAAGTACTAGCCGATAAAAATATCGGAGCATTACCTGTAGTTGAACATGATAAACTAGTTGGTATTTTTTCTGAAAGAGATTATGCGAGAAAAGTAGTGCTAAAGGGTAAATCCTCTAAAGATACCCTTGTTAGGGAATTGATGACCGCTAAAGTGTATTTTGTTAAGCCCGCCAGAAGTATGGAGGACTGTATGCGGCTGATGAGTGAAAAGCATATTAGACATTTACCTGTAATGGAGAAAGGAAAATTAGTAGGTATCATTACGATTGGTGATGTAGTAAATGCAATAATCAGTCAACAAAAGCGAATGATACGTGATTTAGAAGGGTATGTTTCCGGGGCAATGTATATTTCTTGACGAGTATTCACACACTGTTAGCCACTTACATTTCCGATGACATAGAGTAAATCCAATGTAGGAGCTTCACTTCCTCCTTGTGGCTCTAGGGTAATGGCGAATGCATCTGTAGAGCCGGATATTTCTTTCAATGATTGAGGTCTCTCATTAATGTCGAATACGCCTGCATCCACAGGTTGTCCACCCTGAATGGCCCATAGTTGATACTGGGAACCAACAGGAGGTTGGGGTAATCGACTGGCCTGAAGATACACTTGAGAAGTGTTGGGATTCCAATATACTAATGCTGAGGAATTAGGAGATATTTCCTGACCCTCTAATATAATTCTATTGAAATCAGGATCTTCATACAGTGCCAAAACTGACTCTGATTGGTTCAAATTCTGTTGTAATTCCTGATTTGCTTGTATTAACTCTTGTACCCTTGATTGGGTACTTTGGCCTAGTTGGTATTGATATATATTTCCAACAAGGCTAAATAAGAACATAATGATTGCTGCCCAAAGCATGTAGCGCGGAAATGAACTTGATTTGGGTATAGGTTCAAAAGGTGTGGCACCACTTTGTCCAGAATTAGAATTATCCTCATCTGCTTCTATCTCTGCTAATGCATGCTCCAGTACACTAGGGCCAGGCTTAGGAGCGGTGAATGAACTGGCATACATACCAAGAGATTCCTCAATCGCCTCAACTTCAGCTTTGAGTTCAGGATACTCCTTCAATAATGAGGTTACTTCCATAGCCTCATCTTCGGGAAGCATTCCCGCCACATAGAGTTCTAACACCCCCGATTCTATGTATTCCTGTATATTCAATCTTTTAATATCTTTCTCAATTCCTTTATAGCATTTCTTACCCTTGTCTTCAACGTCCCCAGCGGAATATCCAGCACTTTTGCTGCTTCCCGGTGACTGTAGCCCTTGAAATATATAATTTCGATAACTTCTTTTTGTTTTATATCCAACTGCTCTACCCATTTTGCTAATCCTATGGTATCTACTTCAAGAGAATAGGCTTCTGTTTCGCTTTCACTAGATACGGTATTCTCAGCATTCCGGATGTTTACTGTCTGCTTAAACTCACTGGAGCGGGTCTTGTCAATGGCAGCATTACGAGCAATATTAATCAGCCAAGTAAAGAGTCGCCCCTTCTTGGAATCATATTTTTGACTGTTTTTCCAGACTTTTACTAATACCTCTTGAAGTACGTCTTCAGCAATATCTTCCTTACCTACAATTCTAAGAATAGTTCCAAATAAAATATCCCCATAGTGATCATACACCAATCTTACTGCAGACTTATCCCTTCTGCTTAGTAACTCGACAATCTGATCCTCTATAACTGATGTGTTTCTCAAAAAATGTGGATATTATTCTTTGGCTTTCGAAAGTTAAATATAAACAAAATTCCCCCTCGTCAAAATCCAGTCTCTTGTATTCGCACGTAAGTAGGGAAATTATTTATTATGATGAAATATCAATTACTTAGTAAACCTATGAAACTTCGAGCTGGCTATCCCTTCGGGTTGCTTTGCTTGCTGTTGCTATGGGGAGTAACAGCCTTGGCTTCAAGCCATAGGGAAGCTCCTCTCATTGCTAATGACCCCCTCGCAGATAACACAGACCTGTATGCTTTCCGAAGTCCCGATGATCCTAACACCATCACTTTGATTGCAAACTACATTCCAGGTGAGTTACCTTTTGGAGGACCTAACTATTACACTTTCGGAGAAAATGTTCGCTATGAGATTCACATCGACAACAATGTGGAAACTACAGGCGATGATATTATCTACAGAGCTACGTTTTCCCAAACCAATCAAGATCCTTCTACATTCTTTAACATTCGCTTAGGTCAACAAAATCTGTTGACTACCTACACACTTGAGCGCAGCATGGATGGAGGGGAAACATTTGAAACAATCGTAGAAGATGGAATCGTTCCCCCTAACAACATCGGTCCAAGATCGATTGAAGGGCCAGTAGGTTTAGGTGCAGACTCTTACGAATCACTAATGCAAGCGGCTATCACTACAGCGAGTACAGGAGAAAAAGTATTCTGTGGTCCCGTAGATGATCCTTTTTACGTGGATTTAGGAGGAATTTTTGACCTGGGAGATTCACCCAGACAAAATAGCGCTCCAAGAGATGCACTCGCCAAACTGAATTGTCATACTATTGCCATCCAGGTTCCTATCTCTACCTTGCAAAAAGATGGAATGAGTGCAATAGATGCTGAAAATATCTTGGACGGAAACTTCGTAATCGGTGTATGGGCTTCTGCTAGTCGTCCCATGATGGAAACATTAGGAGATAATGGAGAATCTTCTACGTTTGCCGGAGACTGGGTACAGGTATCTCGTTTAGGTATGCCCTTGACCAATGAGGCTGTGATACCAATTGGAGATAAAGATGAGTGGAATGCACGTACTCCTTACAACGAAAATCCTGAACATTTTGAGTACTTCTACAATCCAGAATTGGCTTTATACATGGATGACAGCCTCTTTGGAGCTGCTGTTCCTGCTTTTGCAGCATTGAGAGTTCAACGTAATTCTCTCCAAAGCTTTGATTTTGGGAATAATCAGGATGGACTATTTGGTTTGAAAGGAAATGAAGCCTTAGATGGAACTGCCCTGGATGACAATGTTTTTGGAACATTATTGTTACCTGCAGCAGGAAAGCCACGTTCTGTAGACTTATGGCCAGCATTCCATACAGGAGTACCTAATTTTCCTCCATATCAACTGGCGACAGGAAAAGCGGGAAATCCATTAGCTCCTGGTAAACCTTTCATCAACAACTTTCTACCCAATGGTGGAGATATGCTCCGTCTAAATATGGCAACACCTGTTACAGATCGCAATGACCCAGCCTTTAGTTCGCTTGGATTGATTCAAGCTGCCGTATTTGGATTGACAGACGATAGATACACGAATACAGATATTCAATTCATCCCTAATATGGATGGTTTTCCTAATGGGAGAAGATTGGAAGATGATGTAACCCGTATCGAATTACAAGCAGTGGCAGGAGTGGTATTAGCAGCTATCGGACTTTGGTACGATGACTACACAGCAGGAGATCCTAATCCTGTAACCCCGGATCTACTGGAAGTTCTTACTTACACCACTGGGGTAGAAACTAATGATACCACGTTTAACTCAACGTTCCCTTACCTGGCAGCACCATGGAGAGGAACTGAGGTAGCATTTGGAGACAAATAATCTAAGATTGACGAATAATGAAAAGCATAAATAATAAATTACTATTTCTTATTGTGGCACTTACTGCACTTACTATCAGTGCATTTGCTTCGAGCCACAGAGAGGCGCCACTGATCGCCAATGACCCCTTAGCAGACAATACAGACCTGTATGCATTCCGTAGTCCCGATGACCCGGAGTCCATCACCATCATTGCCTGTTATGTTCCGCTCCAGTTGCCGATGGGAGGACCCAACTATTATCAATTTGGAGAAAATATTAGATATGAGATTCACATCGATAACAACATCGATACGAATGGAGATGACATCATTTACCGATTCACTTTTAACAAGACCAATGAAGATCCTACTACTTTCTTTAATATTAGGTTAGGACTCGAAAACTTGAAGACCACCTATACATTGGAGAAAAGTACTGATGGTGGAGAGAGCTTTGAAATGATTGTGATGGATGGTACGGTTCCTCCTTATAATATAGGCCCCAGATCTATTGAAGGCCCCGTAGGATTGAACAGCAACTACGAAGATTTATTTACAGGTGCTATCACTGATGCCTCTACAGGAGAAAAGGTGTTTTGCGGGCCATCAGACGATCCCTTCTTTGTAGATTTAGGGGGTATTTTTGACTTAGGAGATTCTCCCAGACAAAATGGGGAGCCTAAAGATGGAGTAGCAGGAATGAATGTCAGTACGATCGCCTTGCAAATACCTATTACCATGCTGCAAAAAGACGGTATGGGGATCGATTCCATCAGACATGAATTGGATTCTAAGTATATCATTGGTGTATGGGCTTCTGCGAGCAGGCCTAGAATCAAGGTATTAAACGGAGATGGTACTGAGTCATATGACGGAGATTGGGTACAGGTATCTCGTCTGGGGATGCCATTAACCAATGAGGCTGTGATACCAATAGGAGACAAAGACGAGTGGAATGCACGTACTCCCTACAACGAGAATCCTGAGCATTATGAATACTTCTACAATCCTGAGCTTGCCTTGTACATGGATGACAGCCTATTTGGTGGTGCAGTTCCTGCGTTTGCACCATTGAGAATCCAGCGCAACTCCCTGCAGAATTTTGACTTTGGAAATGGTCAGGATGGATTATTTGGGTTGAAGGGCACAGAAGCACTGGATGGGACAGCATTGTCTGAAGATGTATTCGGGGCATTATTACTTCCTGGACCTGGAAAACCTCGTTCAGTAGACTTATGGCCCATATTCCATACAGGAGTACCTAATTTCTGGCCCTATCAGTTGGCTACAGGTAAGGATGGCGATGTGCTGGGAAGACAAGGTAAAGCCTTTATCAACAACTTCCTCCCTAATGGGGGAGATATGCTAAGGCTGAACATGGCAACTCCCGCTACAGATAGGAATAGTGAGGCATTTAGCAGCTTAGGGTTGGTTCAAGCGGCTGTACTAGGGTTAACTGATCCCACTTTCGCTAATACCGATATTGAGTTTATTCCTAATATGGATGGATTCCCCAACGGACGTCGTTTGGAGGATGATGTAACGCGCATTGAGTTACAGGCAGTAGCAGGTGTTGTACTAGCAGCTATTGGCCTTTGGTATGACGATTATCCTGCTGGGGATGAAAATCCCGTAACTCAGGATCTATTGGACGTACTTACATATACTACTGGAGTGGAAGCCAATGACACTACGTTCAGAACTTCCTTCCCATATGTACAACTCCCATGGAGAGGTACGGAAGCAGATGGTGGACCTGGAATGACAGAACCTATCCTGACTTCCAACACCTTGAACATTGGAGCGGATCCGGTATATATGAGTAGTTATCCCAATCCATTTACTGAAAGCACAACCTTCAAGTTCAGGGTTGCACAGCCAGATCGTGTAAGGATCAATATCTATGATATTCAGGGAAATCTGATACAACAGGTATTCAATGATCATCGTCAACCAGGGATATACGAATTGACGTGGAATTCACCTGACGTGAGCACCGGGATCTATATCGCACAAATCGTAGCGGAGAATAGCAACATCCGCCAATCGGTTAAAATCATTAAGAAGTAAGCAGACTATTATTTAATACAATCATTGGGGAGACGAAGTAAGGTTAAATAGTTACATGAGGTTCATATGTCTCCCCAAGCTTTTGACACCAACTATCAACAACAAGGACCGTCAGCTAAGTGCCAAGGAACCAGCCAGGAGTATGATGAAGGTGAGTCTGGGTATTAAACGGCCCCTCTTGGCAGTTCTACTTTTTCTAACATCTAACAATTAATGACTAAAACAATGAATAATCTTAGAAATACTATCCTATCCGTGACGCTGTTTGTCTCAGCATTTGTACTTCTGTTCAGCTGTAAACCTGAGCAAAGCCAATCAGAAACGCTGTCTGATACTCCTATGCAGATACCTGCATTACTTGACAGAGCACCTCAGCTTGGTACTCCCGAAGAGCAACAATATATGACCCAAACCTATAGGGATCTATACAGCAAAATACTAAAGAACCCCCAAGATTGGGAAGCGCATTTGGCTATGGCCAGATTGTATATGTTGGAAGCCAGGGTAACAGGCGAACATGGACACTATTATCCTGCTGCATTGAGCATGTTGGATAAAGTACAAGATCAATCTCAGAGTGAAGACGACCTGTTCCAATCACATTTCCTCAAGGCATCCGTATTACTTTCCCTTCACAAATTTGAAGAAGCCCTCGTATACGGAGAGAAAGCGTTGGCTATCAACGATTACCATGCGTTGACTTATGGTACCTTAGTAGATGCCAATGTGGAATTGGGAAACTATGAACAAGCCGTAGAACTCGCCGATAAAATGGTTTCCATCCGTCCTGATCTCAGATCTTACGCGAGAATCTCCTATTTGAGAGAAATTCACGGAGATATACCCGGTGCAAAGAAAGCAATGGAGATGGCTGTAAAAGCAGGTGTGCCAGGATATGAAGACGCTGCGTGGTGTCGCTTGATATTGGGTAATCTTCACGAAACTTACGGAGAGCTAGAAGAGGCAAAAATGCAGTATGAACAAGCCTTGGAAGAACGTCCCAATTACCCCTTTGCTATCGCCGCACTTGCCGGCATTGAAATGAAATATCAGAATTACGACAAAGCACTTTCTTTGCTGGATTCTGCATGTAATATCATACCCGAGGTAGGATTCTATGAGCAGAAGGCTGAATTATATATGGCAACGGGAAAAGAAGATCTGGCGATGCAAACGGTGGATGAAATTCTAGAGATGCTGGCAGATGATGAAGCGCATGGTCACGTGATGAATCTGGAATACGCTAAAATATATAGAGATATCCTCGATGATCAGGCAAAAGCAAGGGAATATGCAATGAACGAATTCGAAAAAAGACCCGATAACATAGATGTAAACCTTATGCTTTCATCTATTTACTATAATATGAAGGATTGGGAGCAAGCAGAATCACACCTGGAAAAAGCGCAAACTACTGATTCCAGAAATCCTGAATTGCTCTTACTTTCTGGGTTGATACGCTATGAGCGGGGGAATAGAGAAGATGGGATGCAAATGATCAAAGCCTCTTTCGAAAATGATCCTTTTCAGCAAAATCAGCACGCCGAAAAAGCAAAAGCTTTACTACAATAAAAATTTGGTAGTCAGAGGTTGTTAGATAGGGGTTCACGAAAGTGGACCCTTATCTATTTTATTTTATATTGCAAGAAAGTAGATAAAGTTGAAATACCTGAATGGTGTAAGTACATAAATGACTATGTTAAATTTCTTATCAAAATCTGGGGTTGGACACAACCGAATAGAACAGCATAGAAAAAGAGATTATCCTGTAATGATGACACATTATGTATTCTTAATGTTATTATTCCTATCCTGCCAGAATACTGATACATCAACCCAGCAACCCTTGTCATTGGAAGAGAAAATAGATCAGCACATGCAAGTGCTACATGCAGAAGGTCAATTTAATGGAACCATATTAATCGCTGACTCAACAGGAGTTATCTATGACAAGGCATGGGGATGGGCAGATGCCGTTTCCAAAGATACCCTTACTACTCAGACGGTGTTTTATCTGGGTTCAATAGCCAAGCAATTTACAGCCATGAGTTTAATGCTGCTAAAGCACGATGGAGCGTTGACCTTTGAAGAATCCGTACGAGAGTATTTCCCTGAATTACCCGAATTCATGGATGCGGTTACGATCGAACATATGCTTACTCATACCTCAGGAATTCCGGACTATTATTCCCTGGGAACTTATGAACCTGGTTATACAAATGGAGATGTATTAGAAGTAGCTAAGAACCTGGAAGAGTTGGACTTTGAACCCGGATCGGAGTATTCCTACAGTAATACAGCCTATGTACTATTATCCATGATTGTGGAACGAGTAGCTGATATGTCCTGGCGAGAATTCCTTGATCAGCGCATTTTCACACCGTTGGACATGACCTATTCTCAGGTATTCGACGAAACCGAACCTCAGCTCCCCACAAGAGCCAAGGGACATACCCAAGAGGGATCTTTAGACGACTATAATGCCTTTACTACAGGCGGAGGAGGAATTTTTTCCAATATTTACGACCTCTACACCTGGGACCAGGCATTATATACCGATCAGTTGCTCCAGCAAGAAGAGATTGTACAAGCCTACCAACCCTATGAGTTGACCAATGGAGAAACATCTAATTACGGGTGGGGATGGATGATACAAGAAGAAAACCCCATGATCGTAGCGCACTCGGGAAGCCTTGCAGGATATCGTACTTATATCTATCGAGATATGGAATCGCAGTTTACCATCATCATTCTCTCCAACTACACCAATGAGGTGGCTAAAATTAAGGATGAGGTGTTGGAGTTGGTGGGGGAATCCTAGTGGGTCTACAATTTCTTTTACATAATCAATTAGTTAAAATTATTTTATGACGAATATAAGTTACTGAGAGGCCCCAAAAAGTGTTATACAGTTAACAACAACGGCATCTTGAATCAAGGTAGATTCCTGAAAGGCCTCTTCAGAAAGGCTTTGTGTATAGGACTGGATTTTGCCAATACTTTCTTTAATATGCTCCAAATAGGTAAGATCGCGAAAGAGGCTCATCAGGCGGCAATTATTTTAAGGTCTTTTTGAACGGCCTCCTTCATACGGGGATGGAGATACTTTTCGCTGACGATATCCACTTTACGATTGAGCAATTCGGATAATTCCCGGTGAATGCGTACTAGGGCAAGAAGACTGATGGGTTCTTCAAAAGTTACCAGAATATCAATATCGCTATCTGGCCGTTCCTCATTTCTGGCAAAAGAACCGAAGATTCCAATCCTGGAAATGGGATATTGGTCAAGATAGTTTTTGATGGTATGTTGAATTTCTTCTCTGGTCATACTACAAGTATAACGGTTTTATTTAAATGAAAACAGGCAAACGGGGCAAAATAGTTCTATTTCGCGGCTTACTGATTTCTTCCATGTATTACCAGTGCAATCTGTTCGGCGTTTGCTTCTGCATCAATACTGATATTCAATCTCAATTACGTCTTTGTGGAGTGACCCTTCATCGGCATGATCAGAGCCAGGGCATAACCCATTCGGTATAAATTAGTGGCGAAGCTCCGGCGTCAAATATGCAAAGTCACCAGCTTATGCTTTGGTATACACCTTCTTACAGGTGTTAGGATTCCCCCTTTTTGCCCCCTCTTCACTATATAGGAAAAGAGCGGTGAGTTCGACATTAGAAAAGGTTGGATTATTGACCAAAAACATAGCCAAATATAAATATTGTCCAATTACTTATTATGCACAATTACAACCTGAATACGACGCATATTACAGAGAGCTGAAATATTTTTAGTATTTTAGGAAAAGACTACCAATACCGCTCCATATGAATAATCTAAACCGAAGAACCTTTATCAAATCCGGCCTGGCAATAGGGGCTGGGACCAGTTTGACTTTCCCCAGTATGCTGTCTGGAAAGCATGACGAACCCCTTGTAGGGAGTAACAGAAAAGCGGGTGCAAACAAGACCATCATTGTGGGAGGTGCGGGCATTGCCGGACTTTGCTGTGCCTATGAATTGATGAAAATGGGACACGATGTAACGGTGCTAGAGGCATCGGGACGCCATGGAGGGCATGTGTTTACGGTTAAGGATAGGCTTTCGGATGGATTGTATGCGGATTTAGGGGCGGAACACATTACCAAACCGGGTTACGAGCGTTTCTGGGAATATACCAAAGAACTGAACCTGACGGTGTTGCCCTATCCTCGGCGTAAGAATGTGATGCGGAGGATCGACGGCAAATTTTACTCTGAAGAAATGTTGGCTGATCCGACAGTACTGACTGGAATGGGGTTCAATCAAAAGGAAATTGACTTTTTGAAGCAAAACCCTTGGTGGGATCTTAAATCGCTATACCTCAAACCCTACCTCGACGATTTTACAGATGAATACCAACCCTTTGGGATGGGGTATGATCACCTCGATGACACTCCCATGGCAGATTGGTACAAGAAAGATGGAGCCTCGGCAGCGGCATTACGCTATATTGGTGGGCAAAACACCAGCGTACTGCATGACCTGTGGTACAACAGCATACTCAAGATACGCGGAGTACCCATTTATCCACCAGATGTGTACCGTCTCCAGGGAGGTAATCAGCAATTACCCAATGCTTTTGCGAAGAAACTCGGTAAGCGAGTAAGACTGAACTGCCCCATTAGTGCCATTAAACACGATGAATCCGGGGTAGAAGTTACCTTTAAAGAATACGGGGAAGAGCAAACCCTTACGGCTGACTTTTTCGCCAATTGTATTCCCCTCCCGGCGCTGCGAAATGTGCGCTTTGATCCGGTGTTGCCCCCACATAAACAATACGTCCTCGACCATGTGAAATACGATTCCTATGCCCGCCTCGTGTTTCAGGCGAGTGGTAAGTTTTGGGAAGACGACGGCGTCAGCATCAATATGGATCTGGATCATCCCAACATATGGTCGCTTTGGCAGGTAGCCGATGAAGTGGATACGCATCGGGTAGCGTTGATGGGTACAGGTCCTAGCGGTATTTCACCGCTACGTGCTATTGCGGGACTCAAGGAAGTGTACCCCGGGAAGAGAGCGACTATCGAACAGGCCATCGTCCAAGACTGGCCAAAACAACAATATTCTCCCACTTGCGAACGGCTGGCCTTTCCCATGAATACCCTCAGCAAATTCTGGCCCCATGTCATGACCAGCCATGGAAGTATTCATTTTGCCGGAGCCTATGCCGACAATCTCAATTGGGGTATGGAAGCTGCGACGCGTTCAGCCAATCGAGTGGCTAAAGAAATAGATGCAGCCTGATGATAAGGAAGCGATTAACACAAGCAGGATTTACTGGGCTGGTGTTTATACTATCAGCAGCAGCTATGAGCCAGAAAAATCATGCACCTGTGGTGTCAATTATTACTCCTCAGCCGGAAGACAAAATCAGGGCTGGGCAACAGCTTTTTTATGAAATATCAGTATCTGATCTAGAAGATGGAGAAACGGCTTATGAAGAAATTGCCACTACAGAGGTATATCTTTCCCTATCCTATTTCCAGGAACGCGAACGAGCATTAGCTGTTGCTGAGCAACAGGAAGAAGCCCCAGCATTGACCCTGATGAAAGCTTCTGGATGCTTTACCTGTCATGCACATAATACAAATCTGGGTGGGCCACCATTTCGGGAAATTGCCATGAAATACGATGAGCAAGGTGGAATGGAGCATATCGGTCAGAGCATCCGTGAGGGTTCAACGGGAGAATGGGGGGATGAGACCATCATGCCGGCCCATCCCCAACTTGCAACAGAAGAAATACACGTAATCACTCACTGGATTACTGAAGAAAAGCATCGCCAGGAAACGATCTATTTACAGGGGACCTCAGGCTCATTTACTGTTAAAGAAGAACAGAAAGCGCTTTACCTGGTATTGAAAGCCAGCTACCGGGACCATGGAGACGGGAAAGAGGGAAGTGAACGCCTGGGATTGATTGGGCAGTGGCATTTGGTGGAGTGAGGATTTGAAGACACAAGACTCAAAGAGGAAGCAAATAGCAGACTTTCTATTGTCGCATTCTGTAAATGAATATAATGGCACGACCAAATGTTAATAGTAAATCTGTGTAAAAAAGGGATAGACTTCAGAATATTAACCCAATTGAACTTTGTAAATGGATGTGAATTAGGCAATAATCGTTATCTGGCTTCAGCATGAGTTTTTTTAATCCATAAACGTAATAAAATGAAAAATTATGAAGGAGGAATAATGCTAAGATTGATTAGGATTCTTTTGTTAATGGTGGTTTTTGTTCAGGTTGCCTTTGCACAGGAAACAATACAAATTCCTGCAAAAGACGGTGTGTTGAACACCTTAAAGGAACAACATCCCCGTCTAATTTCAACAGAAAGGGTGGAAAAAATTAAAGAGGTGATTCATGAAGACGAACTCGCAAAAAAAATTTGGATATCCAACCTGGAATTTGCCGAAGAATTATTGGATAAGAAACCATTGATTTACGAAAAACCAGATGGACGAAGACTGCTCAGCGTAAGCCGTGAAGCACTTGACCGTATCCGCTCTTTGGGATTATGTTATCTGATTTTGGATGAAAAAAAATATGCAGAACGGGCATGGCAGGATCTCGAAGCTGTAGCTTCATTCAGCGATTGGAATCCATCGCATTTCCTTGATGTAGCAGAAATGACACATGCTGTTGCAATTGGTTACGACTGGCTATACGATTTCTGGAATGCGGAACAAAGAAAAATCCTGGAAGATGCAATCGTGCAAAAAGGTTTGAACCCTGCATTAGAAGTATATGGTAGAGAAAGAGGTTGGCATACCGGAAATATTAACTGGAACCAGGTGTGCAATGGCGGGATTTCTATAGGTGCGCTTGCTATTGCTGAGATTATTCCTGATCTCGCCTCAGAAATTTTATGCACAGCCATTGAAAGTGTTCAATTGCCTATGAAGGTTTATGAACCGGATGGTGCCGGCTATGAAGGGCCTACATATTGGGATTATGGCAGCCGTTATAATGTATTCTTTATGGATGCTTTGGACAATAGTTTAGGAACCGACTTTGGATTGAGTACGATGGAGGGATTTCGCCGCAGCGG
>CAZZEC010000033.1:44105-45187 GCA_964652565.1 uncultured Bacteroidia bacterium | reverse complement strand
ACAATACCCGTTGGTACAGCCAGGATAGCGTAACCCAGTATCATTAATATGGATGAAAAAAATTGGCCTAGAGGAGTAGTGGGTGCAATATCACCATATCCAACAGTAGTGATAGTAACTATCGCCCAATAGATACTAATAGGAATGTTGGTAAAACCACTATCTTTTCCTCCTTCTATGAGATACATGGCTGAACCAATGATACTGATGATAATAAGGACAGTCGACAGAAAAACTATGATCTTGTGTCGACTGGATTTTAATGCCTGTATGAGAATTTGAGATTCTGTAAGATAGTTCGCCAGTTTTAATATTCTAAATACACGGAGTAATCTAAGGGCTCTGATTGTGATTAAATATTGCGTACCGGTAAAAAGCAGACTAATGAAGGTGGGAAGGATAGAGAATAAATCTACAAGTCCGTAGAAGCTGAACAAGTATTTTCTTCTATCGGGAGCGCAATAGATACGTATGAGATATTCAATGGAAAAGAGTCCTGTAATGACCCATTCAGATATGTATAAAATATTGGCGTATCGAGACTGGATGTTAGTTACCGTTTCCAACATAACAATTACCAGACTCACTATGATCAGTATCAGCAATAATATATCGAAGCGTTTACCTGCTGGAGTATCAGCTTCAAAGATGATTTCATATAATAAAGACTTATAATGCGATGAACGACTCTCTTTCCGCATGATCGGATTATTGAATAAAAATGAATATGGTGGTAGTGAAGAATCCTTTAGACAAGCAAGATAGCGTAGTTTGAAGAGCGAGGAAACATCTTATGGTCAAATGTATAAAAATATTTATTTTTGACAAAATTTACAATCACGCAATGATTCTGGCAGATGCTTCTGCACATCTCATTCCATCCAGAGCAGCTGAAACAATGCCTCCAGCATATCCTGCTCCTTCTCCACAGGGGATCAATCCTTGAACTGTAGGATGTGTAAGCTTGTGTTTATCTCTTGGAATACGAATGGGAGATGAAGTTCGAGATTCAACAGCTACTACTACCGCTTCGGAAGTCACATACCCTTTAAGCGTATTTCCAACTGCTCGAAACCCACGAG
>CAZZEC010000033.1:32326-44005 GCA_964652565.1 uncultured Bacteroidia bacterium | reverse complement strand
TTGGGATGTCTTGGCGATGAGGTATGATATTGAATATTGTCGATGAGTTCTTGAGGGTGTTCGACCCTCACACCTAAAGCCAGAGGTTTAGATTGTATATTAATCCCTTTTTTCATCAAAAGACGAAAAATATCACGTCCTGAATGACCTGTAGCAAGAATCAAACATGAAGTGGAATGATAATCTGTATCATTAATCCATACACCAGTAAGCTTATCGGATTTGATTTCTAAGTCTGTAAGCGTAGAGTTGAAATATATTTCTCCACCCTGTTCTAATATGTAGTGGCGTATATTTTCTATAATGCCTGGTAATTTATTGGTACCAATATGAGGTTGCGCGTCTGTAAGTATGGTCGCGTCAGCACCGAAATGAACCAACTGTTGATAAATGTCATATATGTTTCCCCTTTTGGTTGATCTGGTATACAGTTTTCCATCGGAAAAGGTACCGGCACCTCCTTCCCCAAAGCAATAATTGCTATTGGGGTTTACCAAGCCCTGGCGAGTAAGTTGTGCCAAATCCCTCCGGCGCTCTCTTACGCATTTTCCTCTTTCGAAGATAATGGGTTTATACCCCAATTCTATACATTTCAAGGCTGCAAATAAACCAGCGGGTCCCAAGCCTGCTATATGGATCGTAGGAGATTGAGATACATTATGTGTAGAGATGTCATAATCTGGCTTAGGAATGTAGGGTTCGTCGATCCAGGCTTGTACACGAAGGTTGAAATTTACTGGATTTCTACGGGCATCCAATGATTTGCGTTCAATTTCTACATAGGTTAAAGATGATCCAGGTATCCCCAGTTTTTTACTTACAATTTGCTTGATTCTCTCATGCGTAAAGTCTTTGGGTAATACATTGATGTCTATTTTCTGCCTCATGTGCCCATGTTGAATCATTGCTCGGCACCATTCACTACATACCGCTAAATCTCATAGTTGAGTATGTCGAGGGCTTCTTTCGCTTCCGATCTAATAAATTCAAGATCTTCCTGGTCCAGGACCTCATACCACTTTGGTGAACGAGTTTTAATTACTACTGAAGTTGTTTCTGGCAATATAGTTAAATATCGTTTAATATAGTCTTCCCAGCGATTGTGAATTTTGGGGGGAAGTAGTGGGTGTTTTATTTTAGGAGGAATTTCCAAAATATCCGAAAACTTATGAACCTGCTCTAAGGGATGTTCAAATATATCTTCATATTTAATAATGTGTACACCAGGTTTTTGCGACCATCTAACTATCTCATCCGACCAATATTTGATCCTACTGGTAAATGGAGAACTAGCATGTGCCTCATACTGACGTATAAATTCTTTCATGGGTACCTTAGCGGGTTCCCAAAAAGACTTTACGTATTCATGGTATGAGCAGATCATATTTTTTATGTTTCTGACAATGTATAAAATATGAGCTTCCTCATTCAACCAATCGATCCATTCTATATGTTCAGCTTTCAAAAGCTCATAATCAAAGCCATGCATCTTTACAATAGGATACTGAATATCCCTAAGTCTTTGGAATGCCTTTTCGAATGTGGTTTCTTTTTTCCATATTTGACCTGTATCAAGGATAAGGACACGAGAATCTTGCATGGGATATTTCCATTTTGTTGTTTGAGGAAAATGTCTCCTGATGAAATCAATCGTAAGATGCGTGCCGGATCTGGGATGTGATACAATACAAATAGGCCTTTGTGAGGAGCAAGTTATATCTGTTGTTGGCAATGCGAAGGCTTTATTCATAATGTAAATATGTTTTTTGTCTATATATGTTATAATTCTATATATTCAATATTATAAATATGTAACAAATATATATTTTATTTATTGAATAAATAAATTTTTTTAAATAAATCTGTTTTTTAGGATATATATTGCTAAGTGTTGTGTATGAAAGAAGAATCACGAGCATCCAGGGAGTTTAATCTATTTTATATCATATCCTTGCTAAGGAGATATATAGCTTATATTATCATTGTGGTGGGTATCGCCTGTTTGTTAGCCATTATTTTCACCATGCCGTATTTTTATCCTCCTGAGTATAGTTCGAGTGCGATAATTTATCCTACAAGTCCAGAGCGTTTTGATTTAGATAATGTATTTGCTGAAGATCCCTTGATATATCTTTTTGGAGATTCAAAGGGGGTAGAAAGGCTGGATAATATTGCAGGGTCAGAGGAGCTACAATTATTTGTGATTGATTCACTTGACTTATGGAGTGCATATGGAATTGATAAGGAAAATTCTTCATCTCCTAAATACTATGCCTTAAGGAATTACAATGGATTTGTGAGCACGTTGCGCGTAGCAGGTGATGGGTTGCAGATTCAGGCATTTGATAGGGAACCACAGCGAGCTGCTGACATTGTGAATGTGATTATCGACCGTATAGACTATACGGTAAGAAAAATGATCACTCAAAATAAGCAGGGAGTATTAGTTGCTTTGAAAGAAGGAGAAGCGGAGCTGAGCATACGTGTAGACAGATATGCAGACAGCATTAGTCAGGCTCGTAAAGTTTACAATGTATATCATATTGAGCGGCAAACAGAAGCCCTACTCAAAGAAATTTTGGCAAAACAAAGCGACTGGGCTATAGCAAGAGCTCAGTTGGATGAGGCAAGTAGCCGTAATCCCAATGGATCTGAAGCAAGGACGTTACAATCAAGGGTGGCGGCGATTGATAAGCAGTTGCGTTTATTAACAGCAAATAGTCAAGGTTCTGTGATTAACCTGGAACAATTTCGCAATGGGTTAGATAGAGTTAAACAATTAGAACTCATACATGAGGAGTTATCATTGGAACTCAAGGAGGTAAGAAAAAAAATCAATTATTTAGAACGCATGTCGTTAGTGGCATTTAGTACCGTAATTACTCCAGAACGCGCATTGCCTTCTGACCGTAAAGCCAAGCCAGTAAGATGGTTAATTTTATTTGCAACTGGGTTGGTTTCAGTCTTTGTAAGTATTATAGGAGTTGTGCTCATTGACAGGGTGGTGCCGGTGTTAAAAGGTAACTCAGCAAAACTTGAATCAAAATAGCGTAGATTATATACTGCTTTTGAATTGAGAACTACATTTTTTGAAGAAGTTCATGAGGTTGTGAAGCAAATTCCTTTTGGAAGAGTAACCTCATATGGTGCTATTGCAAAATTTCTTGGTGCAAACAAGTCTGCCAGGATGGTTGGTTATGCATTGAATCAGTGTGCTGGAAGAGGGGATATTCCTGCCCATCGTGTGGTAAACCGCAAAGGCATGTTGACGGGAAGACATCATTTTCCAGAAGATCGGCCTATGGATCAATTACTTATTCAGGAAGGAGTGGAAATAGAGCAAATGCAAGTGAAGTACTTTGAAAAACACTATTGGGATCCTGGTAAAGAATTAGTTTAGTTAGTTAAATAGTATGATATTTATTTTATATTTTAAAATAAATAGTTGGTTTTTGGCTTATTTCTTTCCTTCGTGTATGTTTGGAATGGTAATTGATGAAAGTAAGATAAATAGAATGAATGATGATCAAACATACACATATAAATCCATATTATTTCCTGTTCGTGGTTGTTCTACTTGCGAGTTGTTCACCAAAAGGCTATGAAAAATACTCGTATCTAGTAAAAGATAAATCTGCATTGATTCCTGAAAAGCCACTAGAAGAAGTAGATAAGGTGGAAGAAGATCAGACGAATCAAACATTTCACGAGGATGAAGTGGTAAAAGAAGCCAAAGAGGTTTCAGAGAATTTAGAGGTATATTCTTACACAGATAAACTTTTACAAACAGCTAATTCTTACATGGGAGTTCCCTATAAATATGGAGGAATGAGCAGAAAGGGAATGGATTGTTCAGGACTTATGTGTTTAGTATATGGAAGTATTGGTGAGAATATTCCCCATTCTTCTCGGTTGCAGTCCCAATTGGGACGAAATGTTTCTTTCAAGAAGTTAAAGCCTGGAAATATGGTATTTTTTAAGACCAGAGGTTCTGCTTCCATCAATCATGTGGGAATGATCACTAAAGCAAATAGAGAGGGAGTTTATTTTATTCACGCTACTACGAGTAGGGGGGTAAGGGTAGATAGATTGGATGAAGGGTATTGGAAAAAGATTTATGTTAAGGGAGTGGAAATAGAAAATAAAAAAGCGGACCTCCGTGCAAGATAACAGGTAAGATCCGCTGATTTCCAGAATTAGTGTAACAAGGGATAATTAATAACCGGGCAAAGAGACTTGCGAGATTTTCTCTAGTCCGTCTACTAAAATGCCGAACTGATCATCTTGAATAACCTGCTTCATTCTAGTAGAAAGATCTCTGAGGTAATCGGCGTAAGATTCCAATAGCTTTTCTCCTTTAGAAGAAATGTGAACGTAGATAGATCTGCGATCAGACTTAGAATTTACACGTTTAACAAGTTTTTGATTTTCCAGGCGATCAACAATGTTTGTAAGATTGCTCAATTTTACTTTTACTTTCTCACCAATGTCTTTCATTTTTTTATCACCTTCTTGTTGAAGAAGTCTAAGAATATCTATCTCAACAGATGATACATTGAACTTCTTCTGCACGAGCTCCTGATGCCTTTGGATCACATCAGTTAGTTGGAATAAGCTTTGCTCTAGGCGTTCTAGCCTATCGACTTTTAATTCCTGTTTTTGATTTGACATAGTGTTTGTTGTTAAGGAATGGATTTTATTTAACTAAAATAAAACTGTGCATAATTTACGAATTATAACTTAAATAGTACACTATAAAACAATATTTTTTTTAAAAAACTTATACGCGATATAAACTTAATCGTTTAGGCATTTACCACAATATACCATATTCAGTAGTCGCAGTTTTCAAGCATTTCCAAGAAAATGTTGTTCTATAGAAAGATAATTTAACTTATAAGTTACTATAATTAGGTACAAATAAAGTACTTTTCATATAAAAAGGCAATACAGGAAAGTTGGTTTATTTATAAATATCTTACTTGTATATAATACGTGTATTAAATAGTTTTTGTAGCTTTTTAAGTGCAGGATTTTTACTCATCATTGCCTTGAGCTTTTCTTCGGGAGTATAGGGTTGATTATTATTATTTTGCACAGGGTTATCTAAAATATCCAATTCTAGATATAGTTCTGGGGTACTTAATTTATCTCTTAAGAAAGCGAGAATTTCCTTGTCTTGATTGATGAGTTTCTTTTGAAGTTCATTATTGGCATTGCACATCCATTTATTGTGATCGAGCTCATGCTGAGCTTCCACCAAGGCTGTAGCAAGATTCATTTTATGTTGCTCTCGCATTTCTTTCGCATACATATGGATATATTCGATCAATAATGCATGGTCAATTTCTATTGTTGCATTATACACGGGTTGGTGAGATTCTACCTTCGACGTTTCTGTAGATACACGTTCTTTGCCTTGAGAAATGATCTGATGGAAGTCGTTTAGGCTTTCTGTAATTTTAAACTCTGGAGCCTTAATTTTTTTGGGCTTGATTGTATCTCTGGGTTGAGATCTTTTTTTCACAGGAGATGAATCCTCTTTAGGAGGATCGATGTTATCCGTTTGGGATGAGACCTCTGTTTTTGAGGTTGAAGGTCCTAGGTAAGTGTTTTTTTTTTCTCTTCTGTTTGTGGATGTATAGCGGTTTCTTCAATGAGGTCAATGGCTTCATGTAAATGTGCTAGCTTGATCAGGGTAAGTTCCACCAGCAACCTTGGGTGTTGAGAATACCTTAACTGTTGTTCTGCTTCAGCTGTGAGGTTAAAGGCATTGACTAGCCAACTACTATTAGTTTGTTTACTCTGTTCCAGGTACTGTTTGCTAACTTTTTCTGATACTTCCAGTAGCTGAACGGTTTTGGGTTGTTTGCTCACCAGAAGATTTCTCATATGTTCAAGTAGACCTTGTAAAAAGTCTTTTGCTTCGAAACCTTTGTCGATAATATCATTAAGGATCAACAATAATGAAGTATGGTTCCCTGCCTGCATCTGAGTTACTGACTCAAAATAAAACTCATAATCCAGAATATTGAGATTTTCCAATACGGCAGAAAATGTCAGTTTACCTTGTGTAAAGCTTACCAATTGATCATATAGGCTCAATGCATCTCTCAATGCACCATCAGCTTTCAGGGCAATTTGCTGTAATGCTGCATATTCATGGTCAATTTTTTCTTCTTGGGAAATATGTGCCAAATGCTCTGCGATGTCGTCTACCTTGATCCTTTTAAAATCAAATTTTTGGCACCTGGATAAGATCGTAGGTAAAATTTTGTGCTTTTCTGTAGTTGCAAGTATAAACAGTACATGGGCAGGCGGTTCTTCCAGTGTTTTCAAAAAAGCATTGAATGCCTGTTGAGAAAGCATATGTACCTCATCAATGATATACACACTCCTTTTACCTGAAGGGGGCACATAGCGCGTTTGTTCTATAAGATTTCGTATATCGTCTACACTGTTATTTGAAGCAGCATCTAATTCGTGAATATTTAAACTTTTACCTTGATTGTAAGATTGACAGGAATCGCACATATTGCAAGGTTCTCCTTCTGGCGTTAACTGATCACAATTTATTGCTTTTGCTAATATGCGCGCACAGGTGGTCTTTCCAACTCCTCTAGGACCTGAAAAAAGAAAAGCATGTGCCAACTGGTCTAGTAAAATGGCACTACGCAGTGTGTGAGTAATATGAGACTGCCCAACAACAGACTGAAAATTAGTCGGTCTGTATTTTCTCGCTGATACAATATAGTTTCCCATAGTTCAAATCTAATCAAAAAATAACAATCGAAGAATCATCTCTTTCATTCCCTGTATTTGAAATAATATATTTTGTTGCTCATCCTTAAACAGACTTTTGTATTACCTCATACTATCAGTTAAATTTGCTCCATATATAGTGCAAGATCAATTTTATGTCAGAACAAATTCACATTACCCTGCCGGATGGAACGGTGAAAAAATATGATTCGGGAGTCCAGGGAATACAAATCGCTCAAGACATCAGTGCAGGGCTAGCCAGAAATGCGTTATCAATCAAGGTCAATGGAGATATCTTTGACCTTTCTCGTCCGATAGATACAGATGCGCGAGTCGAAATTCTCACGTGGAAAGATCACGAAGGAAAAAAAACGTTATGGCATTCGTCTGCACACGTGTTGGCTGAAGCACTGGAAGCACTATATCCTGGTATTAAGTTGGGAATAGGTCCTGCTATTGATAACGGTTTTTACTACGATATAGATTTTGGGACATACGAATTTGGAGCCAGTGATTTTAGTAAAATTGAAAAGAAGTTCCTCGAGTTAGCAAAGAGTGGAGAAACCTTTGAAAGAAAAGATATAACAAAGGATTATGCCTTGGATCACTATCGCGAAAAGGAAAATGAATACAAGGTCGAATTGATCGAAGGATTAGAGGACGGGAATATCACTTTCTACGAATCTGGAAATTTTGTGGATTTATGCAAGGGGCCACATATCCCAAATACAAAAGTGATAAAAGCTGTAAAAATTTTAAACACAGCTGGTGCATATTGGAGGGGAGACGAACACAATAACCAACTAACCAGAATCTATGCGATATCATTCCCTAAGAAAAAGGAATTGGAGGAATATCTTATTTTACTGGAAGAAGCCAAAAAGAGAGACCATCGCAAAGTGGGTAAAGAGCTGGAGTTGTTTACTTTCTCAGAGCGAGTAGGAATGGGACTACCACTGTGGTTACCTAAGGGTACACGTTTAAGAGAGATACTGGCAAGTTTTTTGAAAGAAATACAGGAAGAACATGGGTATCAACAAGTTGTTACTCCTCATATTGGAAAAAAAGAGTTATATGTTACTTCTGGTCATTATGAGAAATACGGGAAAGATTCTTTTCAACCCATTTCTACCCCACACGTGGGGGAGGAGTTTTTACTCAGACCTATGAATTGTCCCCATCACTGCGAAATTTATAAGGCAAAGCCACATTCTTATAAAGATCTACCGATAAGAATCGCAGAATTTGGAACAGTATATCGCTATGAGCAGAGTGGTGAACTTCATGGTTTAACACGAGTAAGAGGGTTTACACAAGATGATGCCCATATCTTTTGTCGAGCGGATCAGGTGAAGGAAGAATTCAAAAAAGTGATAGATATCGTTTTATATATTTTTAAAATTCTGGAGTTTACTGATTATAAGGCACAAATTTCCTTGCGTGATCCCGATAACCCTTCCAAATATTTTGGAGAAGACGAGCAATGGGAAAAAGCGGAACGTGCAATTATTGAAGCAGCTGAGGAAAAAGCATTACACACTGTTACTGAACTTGGAGAGGCAGCTTTTTACGGACCCAAGCTCGATTTTATGGTGAAGGATGCACTAGGTAGGGAATGGCAATTAGGTACAATCCAGGTTGACTATCAGCTCCCAGATCGTTTTGAATTAGAATACGTAGGTTCTGATAATAACAAATATCGGCCTGTGATGATCCATAGAGCTCCTTTCGGTTCACTTGAACGCTTTGTGGCAGTATTAATTGAACACACTGGAGGAGATTTTCCTTTCTGGCTGGCACCTGTTCAGGTGATTGTACTGCCTATTAGTGAAAAGTTTAATGAATATGCTTTTGCGTTAGAAAAGGAAATGAAACAAGCTGGATTTAGAGTAGAAGTTGATGAGAGATATGAAAAAATAGGAAAAAAAATACGCGATGCAGAGCTCAATAAATATCCTTTTATGTTTATCGTTGGTGAAAAAGAGGAAGAAGACAGATCGGTATCAATGAGAAAACGTAAAGAGGGTGATTTAGGTGTAGTGTCTATCAAAGAAAGCGTTGAATTTCTTAAAAATGAATTGAATAAGTCTTTGTCATAAACAATGATATTAAACTTTGTAATTTTTGAAACGGTTTTTTATCTTGATTATGGATTAATATTTTTTCATCATGTTTAACTTAACCCTTTAATATTGCGAAGAGGACCAAGAAAAATTAACCAAAACAGAGCGAGAAGACGTGAACATCGTTTAAACAATGAGATCAATGTACCGGAAGTACGTCTTGTGAAGGTAGAACACCTAGGTGTTGACGATCTCAAAGAAGGAGGGATATATAAAACTCAATACGCCCTGAGCATAGCAGACGAGCTGGACCTGGATCTGGTCGAGATAGTCTCTAAGGCAAAACCTCCAGTGTGTCGTATCATAGAATACTCTAAGCTAAAGTACGAAATTAAAAAGCGTGAAAAGGAACAAAAGTCCAAACAGCATGCAGTTGTTGTGAAGGAGATACGTTTTGGTCCCAATACGGATGATCACGATTTCAATTTCAAGCTCAAACACGCAGAGAAATTTCTTCAGGAAGGTAATAAGCTCAAAGCTTATGTACAATTTAGAGGACGAAATATTGTTTTTAAAGACCGTGGTAGAGATATACTTGATCGATTTGCCAAGGCCCTGGAAGAACATGGGAAAATAGAGATGAGGCCTAAGATGGAAGGTAGAAGAATGATAATGATAATGACTCCCCTAAAGACACCCGCAAAATAACTATCCTACCATGAAGTAATTGCATGCCACGTATTGTATTAGAAATTAGCTACGACGGCGCAGCATATGCCGGATGGCAAATTCAGGAAAATGCTGTTACGGTTCAAGGAAAACTCGAGCAGGCCTTATCCGTATTGCTGCAGACTGACATATCCGTAGTAGGTGCAGGCAGAACCGACACAGGGGTTCATGCCAAGCAGCTATTTGTACATTTTGATACAGACAAAGTCGTTAGTGCTGAGATGATCTATCATCTCAACGGAATATTGCCTCACGATATAGCGGTGAATATGCTGGGCAGGGCGGTCAATGATGGCTTTCATGTACGCTTCGATGCGATTAATCGAGCATATGAGTATCATATCGTGCAGAGAAAAACCCCATATTTACATGAGCATTCGCTTTGGGTTCGTCAAACACTAAATTGGGACAAAATGAATGAAGCTGCACAAGCTTTATTAAGTTACAAGGATTTTGCTTCTTTTTGTAAGGCTCATGGAAACAATCGTACCACGTTTTGCGATATCTTTGAATCTCGGTGGGAAATTCAGGCAGATCGAAGAATTTTTCACATTACTGCGAATAGGTTTCTCAGGGGTATGGTAAGAGCTATAGTAGGCACACTTCTGGAAGTTGGTGCAGAGAAAATGACATTGTCATCTTTTCACGATATGATACAGCGAAAAGATAGATCATTAGCGGGCCCCAATGTGGCTGCTAAAGGTTTGTTTCTTACATCTGTAACATATCCCCCTCATTCGTGGGAGGAGTGGATTCATTTATAGTGAATCCAACTCTTGTTGTAATTCAACCATTGCGAACTGAGTCATTTTTCGGGTTCTGTTAATCAGAACGGGTAATGCATCTAATCTTTCTCTACTTTTGGAGACAAACTCAATATTTTTGATCGTTTTTAATATCTCTTCCATACCCATCATTGCCACAGAACTTTTTAATTTATGGGCAGATTTGGCAAGTTCCTCGTAGTCTTGTTGGTTGAGTAATGAATCCATCTTATCCAACATGTTCGGTGTTGTCTCAATAAACTTTGATATGGCTTTCTCCATTATCGTTTTATCGCCACCTGAAACTTGTTTCAAATAATCAATATTGGTGAATTTTTCGTGAGAAGTTGGTTTAGGTGAGGTAGGAATATTGTTCGCTACGACAGGGCGAGAAACAGGAGATGGTCGATGAGAGGTCTGAATGTGTTTAATTTCTCCTCTCAATCGAATGACTTGTTCTTGATGGTCTAAATCAGGTTGCCCTTGAAGAAGCACTCTTTTAGGAGGGCTGCCCAGATCAAGACGATGCTCCATTTGAAACCCCTGGGCTTCACGTATGGCCTGCATAAAGGCTAGCGCAACCCTTCTTTGATCATCAGGATGGACAAGTTTAAGGTATTGTTCCATGGATGAAATGTCTGTTTCTAAAATGCTATTGAGGGATGGCGAGTTTCTCCAAATATTTCTTTTTGTATCTATTTCCCAATAACCCATACCTATTTGTTTATTAACTGCTTCAAATTTTGTCATTAATTCTTTTCTTTCAAAAGACCAACAAATAGCATGCACTAAGTAGCTACTGTTGAGGGTTTCCTTATTCAAAAACGTTTGAGCCCCTTTGTAGATTACTTCCTTTGCCAAATGTAAGGAATATTTATCCAAGAGATATATTATGGGAAGCTCAGGATAAGTAGAAAGTATGGATGTAAGACTATCTGTATCCTCTATTTCCGAAAGGTTATTATCTAATATAACAAAGTCTATATGCAGAAGTTCAATTGCTTTAATCCCACCTGAGAGGGTATATTGTTGGTGAAGGGTGATATGATGTTCAATCTTTGCGTCCTGAAAAAACGTCTGAAACCGACTTGCTTCATTCAGACTGTCAGTAATTAGTAACACATTTATCGGTATCTGTAGATAAAATATATCCATACTCCTGATCTAACATCAAATTCATAACAAATGTAGTACCTAGATTTAAATATCAAACAAAAAGAGGATATTTCACAGGGCAAACGCCCTAAAATTATGAATAGCTAGCAATCAGAAGCTTACCTTTTTCCAATGTATAAATATGTTAATCACAATCGATTAATAATGAATTATTTATGCAATTGGGTGGGTTCGCACCGGATATT
>CAZZEC010000033.1:1664-32226 GCA_964652565.1 uncultured Bacteroidia bacterium | reverse complement strand
ACAATCGATTAATAATGAATTATTTATGCAATTGGGTGGGTTCGCACCGGATATTTCACAGGGCAAACGCCCTAAAATTATGAATAGCTAGCAATCAGAAGCTTACCTTTTTCCAATGTATAAATATGTTAATCACAATCGATTAATAATGAATTATTTATGCAATTGGGTGGGTTCGCACCGGATATTATATAGGGGTTTTATTTAGCTCGTAACTTATAAAATCCCTTTAGTAGAAGGGATTGTAGTACTTCCTGACTGAATAGATTTGGCTATTGCCACAGATTTCGCAAAACCTTTAAATATAGCTTCTATCATGTGATGTGCATTTTTTCCGTAAACAGCTATATGTAATGTACAGTGTGCATGTTCACAAAAAGAATAAAAAAAGTGTTCAACCATTTCAACGGGAAAATCCCCTACGCGTTCTCTTGGAATATTTCCCGAGAAATGAAGATACGCTCTTCCTGAAAAATCTAATGATATCTGCGCCATAGACTCATCCATTGGCAATAAGAAACAACCATAGCGATTGATACCCTTTTTATCTCCTAAAGCGTTGTGAAAAGCTTGTCCTAAGGCAATGGCTGTATCCTCTATAGTATGATGCTCATCGATATGTAAGTCTCCAGATACATTTACCGATAAATCCAGTTGGCCATGTTTTCCTACTTGATCCAACATGTGGTCCAGGAAGCCAATACCAGTTTGAGATTGTGTGGTTCCCTGACCATCTAAATTTATTTCAACAGCAATCTGTGTTTCTGTGGTCTGACGCACAATACGGGCTCTACGTGGTTGACGTGAAAACAAGAATGAACGTATATCCGTCCAACTTTGTGTTTCCATGACAATTACGTCTGCCAGTATGTCAAGATTTTCGATTTGATCTTGTGTGTCGGTACTTTCACCATACAAAATGCCTTTAGCGCCTAGATTTTTGGCTAATAACATATCACTATGCCTGTCTCCAATCACATAGGAGTTTGCCAGATCATATTCATCCGTTAAATACCCCTTCAACATTCCAATTCCTGGCTTCCGTGTGTCTATTTGGTCTGCCTTAAATGTCCTATCAATGTGAATGTTATCAAACACAATAGATTCTCTTTCAAAAATTTGCATCATTTTATTGTGTGCAGGCCAGAAGTCTGATTCGGGATAAGAGGAAGTCCCGAGTCCATCCTGATTGGTAACCATGATAAGTAGGTAATCCAATTGTGTGGCGATCTGATATAAATTATGGATTACGCCTGGCATAAACTGAAGTTTTTCCAAAGAATCCACTTGATAGTTGTCTTCTGGTTCGTGGATCAATGTGCCATCCCTATCCAGAAATAATATTCGCTTTTTCATAGTTTATGCTTTCCAACGCTTCAATGAGTGCTTGATTCTCTTCATGACTGCCTACTGTAATTCTCAAACAATCATTGCAAAGTATTACTTTAGACCTATTTCTAACGATTATAAGTTTTTCGAGGAGATATTGGTATATTTTTTCTGCCTTATGTACTTGCACCAGAATAAAATTAGTTTCTGTAGGATAGATCTTTTGAATGATGGGTATTTGAGTTAGAGCATGAATCAATCGAGAGCGTTCTTCAAGGATTGTTTTTACCATCTGATGCATTTTGTCCAAATGATGTAAGGCTTCCAGCCCTTTTTCCTGAGTATATGTATTTACATTATATGGAGGTTTGATCCTATTGAGAAAATCAATGACATCTGGATGAGCGAAAGCAGCTCCTAATCTCAGCCCTGCCATTCCCCATGCTTTAGAAAATGTCTGCATCACCACGAGATGAGGATACTGTTCCAGATAAGGAATAAATCCCTGAGAACTGCTGAAATCAATATACGCTTCATCAACCACAACTAATCCGTGGTTATGTGCTTTGAGTAATTCGTGGATGTCAGTTTCGTTGAGTAAGTTACCCGTTGGATTATTTGGGGAGCAAATAAAGACCAGTTTACAACCAGGCCCAATTTGTGCGAGGGTCTTTTGAGTGTCAATTTGAAAGTTGGGAAGAAGAGAAACCGAGCGCACCTCCACCTTATTAATCGTAGCACTTACTTTATACATACCATAAGTGGGAGGAAGAATGAGTATATGATCTTCTTCAGGTTCACAGAATACCCTGATTAGCAAGTCAATGGCTTCATCAGATCCATTACCTATGAATATGTTTTCAGGTTTGGTACCCCGGAGAATGGACAATTGATGTTTGAGATCCCTTTGTAATGGGTCAGGATATCTATTGAATGATTGAAGAGTGACAGATCCCAACGAGTTTTCATTTGCATCTAAAAAAATACCGCGATTTCCACTATACTCACTCCTTGCCGAAGCATACGGAGTAAGGGTTAACACATGAGGCCGTACAAATTGTGTGACATCCCATTTTGCCATAAAGTAAAATGTTAGATAGCGATTAGCTTTCTTGTTCTTGATTATTGAGTTTTTCAAGCCTGACACGAACAGCATGTTTATGACCTATGAGAGATTCTGCTTCTGCCATAGCCTCGACATGCGGTCCCAGATGACGTAACCCTTCAGGAGTCAATTTTTGGAAGGTAATTTTCTTAACATAGCTATCCAGAGAAACTCCGCTAAATGATCTCGCATATCCATTTGTCGGCAGTGTATGATTCGTACCTGAAGCATAATCTCCTACACTCTCAGGAGTATATAGGCCTAGAAAGATAGAGCCGGCATTACGAATGTAGGTAGAAAAAGTATCATGGTCCTCCATGGATAAGATTAAGTGCTCTGGCGCATAAAGATTGATTAGATCGGCTAATTCCTGTTGGTTTTGCAAAATAATGGCTTTACTATGAGAAAGTGCTTTTTGTGCAATTTCCCTTCTGGGTAATTTTTCAAGCTGATTCTGTAATTCCTGTTGTACCGATTCAACTAAGGTTTCACTTAGGGTTAATAATAGTACCTGACTATCAATCCCATGTTCTGCTTGCGATAACAAATCTGCTGCTACAAAAGAAGGCGGTACGGTTTCATCTGCGACAACAGCCACTTCAGAAGGTCCAGCAGGCATATCAATCGCTGTATTTTCCTGACTTACCAGTTGTTTAGCCATGGTGACATACTGATTTCCAGGTCCAAAAATTTTATCGACTTTTGGAACAGATTCAGTTCCATATGCCATAGCAGCAATGGCTTGAGCTCCTCCTACTTTGTAAATGTGCTGTATGCCGAGAAGGTGAGCAGTATACAATATAGCAGGATGTATGTTGCCTTCTTGATTGGGAGGCGTACAGAGAACAATGGTTTCACAACCAGCCAAAACTGCAGGCACTCCCAACATAAGAATAGAGGAGAAAAGGGGTGCGGTACCTCCGGGTATATATAATCCCACTCTTTCTATGGGTATGCTTTTTCTCCAGCAAATAACACCTGGCATGGTCTCAACTTTTCGCAATTCCTCTTTTTGTGTTCGGTGAAATGCTTCAATATTATTTCTGGCCACAGTAATGGCTTCTTTAAGGGTAAGTGATAATGAACTGGCAGCCGATTCTATTTCCATATTAGAAACGACTAATTCATTGAGTTTAACCTTATCAAACCTCTCTGTAAAGTCGATTAACGCCTCATTGCCATGTAATTTGACTTCTTTGAGAATACCCTTGACTTTATCTTCCAACGAATCATGATCCATGATAGGCCGTTGGATAAGCGCTTCCCAGGTTGATTTGGGAGGATTAATATAAGTTTTCATCACAAAATCATTTTTTCTATACTCGTCACTAATATCCCTTCTGCTCCTGCTTTTTTCAGACTATCAATGATATTCCAAAAATCATCTTCTTTAATAACTGTATGCACAGAATGCCATCCTTCTTCGGCTAAGGGGATCATAGTCGGACTTCTCATCCCTGGCAAAATATTACATACTTCATCGATGGCTGTATCAGGTACATTCATAAGAATATACTTGTAATTTTCAGCTCTTAATACTCCTCGTATCCTAAAGAGAAGCCGATCCACGACTTCAAGCTTTTCCTTTGATAAATGGTTGTTGCTAATCATGACAGCCTCAGATCTAAAGATCACCTCTACTTCTTTTAAACCATTACTTAGCAAAGTACTACCTGTACTTACAAGATCACAAACCCCATCTGATAAGCCGATCCCGGGTGCAATTTCCACAGATCCACTAATTTCATGGATATGAGCCTCAACACGGCTTTCATTGAGAAACTTCCTTAAAAGGTTGGGATATGAAGTAGCAATCCTTTTCCCGTGCAAAGAACGGATATTCTCATATTCGACACCCTGAGGAACAGCAATAGAGAGCCTGCACTTAGAGAAACCCATTCTTTCGATTATGGTTACATCTGCCTGCTTCTCGGCTAACACATTTTCGCCTACAATTCCTACATCAGCAACTCCTGTTTCCACGTATCCCGGAATATCGTCATCTCTTAGGAAAAGTAATTCAAGGGGAAAATTGTAAGATGTTGTTTTTAATTTGGCTTTGTTTCTATTGTACCCAATTCCACACTCGTCAATAAATTTTAAACTACGTTCACTAAGTCTACCAGATTTCTGTATTGCTAAGCGTACAATATGTTCCTTTTCCATAAAAATTCACTAAGTAATCAGACAATTTCTTAATAAAGCACGAAATTAGGTAAGGCTACTACACAAACCAAAAAAAACCGCTCCTAATACGGAGCGGTCCAAACCCAAACAAACACCATGAAAAAACTTTTATGAAAATTTATTATCAATTACTACTTATTTAAGCGTAGTATATATGTGATTTCTTACGTCATTTAAAAAGAGATTAAAATTATAATTCAATATATAGAATGTACTTTAGAAAATTGTATTATGTCCTCAATTCTTATGTTACTAATATTACAAAATATAAAAATGAATCAAAACCTCTTTTTCAATTCTTTGTCGAATTAACCAATATTTTTTTTATTTCTTACGTTTTATATGATTCAAATATATGTTATAGTTTATGGCATTGCACAGTTGCAAGTGCGAATGGTCAATCTTTAGTAATGAACGGGTTCATCAGCCTATTTTTATGGTAAGTATAGAATGAGCATCAGATGTATAGTTAGTTTAAGACAATTATGATGTCCTTTTTTTATAAAGAATTAGTAGTTCTCGATTGAGTAAGTAGCAATATTTTTATGTTACTTTTGGCCAAGTATTGGTATAACTCTTTTGGAATATCAACAACTTTGGAGTGCAAAAATTAAGAATGGCAAGATTTCATCTTGTATGTCTAGGTTAATAACAAACTGATAAATGGCACAAATACTTATTAGTAATGATGATGGCATACATGCCCCAGGAATATTGGCATTAATAGATGTAGCCAGAGCATTTGGGGATATTACAGTGGTAGCTCCTGATAGCCCTCAGAGTGGGATGGGACATGCAATTAGTATTGGAAACCCTTTAAGAGTCGAAGAAGAAGAATTGCCATATGGTCTAATTGGATATGCGTGTAGTGGAACACCTGCGGACTGTGTAAAAATCGCTACAGGAGTTATCATGGATTCAAATCCAGACTTGATACTTTCGGGTATTAATCATGGATCGAATGCTTCAGTGAGTTGTATTTATTCGGGTACGCTATCTGCCGCCAGAGAAGGGGCCATACAGGGAATTCCTTCTATAGGATTTTCTCACTGTTCATTTAGTCATCAATCGGATTTATCTGCTGCAAAGGTCATTATGCGCAAGATTATATATGAAGCGCTTGAACGTCCCTTACAGACAGGAGAAATGTTAAATGTGAATATCCCCAATCTGCCTTTGGGTGGGATAAAGGGGATTAAAATTACCAGGCAGGCAAAAGGGCGATGGATAGAAGAATTTGACGAAAGAATAGACCCCAATGGAAGAAAGTATTACTGGCTTACAGGAGAGTTTACCTTACAAGATAAAGCAGAAGATACTGATGAGCGCGCGTTAGCAGAGGGATATGTATCGGTAACCCCCATGACCTACGACTTCACAGATCATCATGCAAGAAAGCGTTTTGATCAGTGGGATTTAACTATTAATCGTACATCTATTCAATGAAAGTATACATTATTGCGGGGGAGGATTCAGGTGATCTTCACGGAGCAAACCTCGTCAAAGCATTAAAAGGATTAGCTAACACGGTAGAGATACGCGGGGTAGGAGGTGATAAACTGGCCGGAGAAGGGGCCGAGTTAGTAGCTCATATTCGAGATATCAATTTCATGGGCTTCTGGGAGGTGCTGACAAATATACGTACCATACAAAACTTATTTTCTACTGTAAAAAAAGATATTGTGTCGTGGAAACCTGATATCGCAATATTAATCGATTATCCGGGGTTCAATTTACGCATGACGCGTTTTATCCGGGAACAAGGCATCAAGAGTGTATACTATATTTCTCCTCAGGTTTGGGCTTGGAAAAAAGGCAGAGTGAAGACCATTCGCAAGTATGTAGACCAAATGCTGGTAATTTTACCATTTGAAAAAGCATTTTATCACAAAGAAGGAGTAGATGTTGAGTTTGTAGGTCATCCTTTGTTGGATGCAATAAGAGATTTAAAGGAATCTGGAGCGCATCCTGATAGTCATACCATTGCTTTGCTACCGGGAAGCCGTAAGCAGGAAATTAAAAGGATGCTACCAATCATGTTGGCTGTAACGGATCACTTCCCAGACAAAAGGTTTGTAATTGCAGGAGCACCCAGTCAATCCAAGGCCTTTTACGAACCTATGATTGAGGGGAGGAAGGTAGAATTGCGGATGAACGACACCTATAATGTTCTCCGTCAAGCAGATTATGCTATTGTAACCTCTGGTACAGCAACATTGGAAACAGCATTACTTAAGGTACCGCAGATCGTTGTATACAAAGGAAGTGCATTGTCTTATTGGATAGGAAAGAGATTAGTCAAAGTACCTTTTATCAGTCTGGTAAATCTTATTTTAGAGAAAAAAGCCGTAGAAGAATTAATCCAACAAGACTACACCATAAAAAAGCTTACTAGCACTTTGAATCAGTTGAAACATCCAGAGAACACTCGTAAAGTCATGGATGACTATCAGATATTGAGAGAAAAATTAGGTAACGAAGGGGCATCTCAAAGGGCTGCACTGAAAATTCTCCAACTTATTCGTGAAAATTAATCTATCTTTATATAAAGCAAAAGGGATATGAGATTCAGATTAATCATTGGGCTCATTATTTTTATCTTACTCGAAGGAGGGTTGATTGTATACGCCGTAAGAGTAGTGGATCGCATAAAAACACGTCTTGAAATTTCTGCAGTCAAATGGAAGCTGTATATGGTATTGGGTATATTGGGTATGAGTATTCTTGCCGGATTATTTAGTACAGGTATTTTTCTCATCTTTGAAGTGGGTATTGCCTGGATACTTGTTCCGATGTTTTTGGCCGGCTGGATAGTATATTTGTTAATCAGAAGAAATTTATTGAAAAAGGAAAGTAGAGGGTAATTAGTCAGATAACTATCACTCCTATTTAGAAATATGCGCATTGAAAATTATCAAATATTCACTCCAAATTCCCTGAATTTATCTTAATTTTAGCGTTCGTTTAGTAAAAATAATCAGTTGTATGGATCAGATTTCGTCTACGGACATCAAATTGCTCAATGAAAAGATTCAAGAAAAAAGTGCATTCATCGACATTTTGCAGGCAGAGGTTAAAAAAGCGGTCGTAGGACAACAATACATGATTGATCGGCTGTTGTTGGGCTTATTATCTGGTGGACACATTTTGCTCGAAGGCGTACCCGGTCTTGCCAAGACGCTCGCTATCAAGACTATTTCTAAAGCAGTCCAGGGAAAATTTAGCCGTATACAGTTTACTCCCGATTTATTGCCTGCAGATGTTGTGGGTACAATGATATACAATCAGAAGACCCATGAGTTTTCTGTAAAAAAAGGTCCTATTTTTGCCAATTTCATCCTGGCAGATGAAATCAACCGATCTCCTGCTAAAGTGCAAAGTGCCTTATTAGAAGCGATGCAGGAGAAGCAAGTTACCCTTGGGGAAGAGACTTTTCCACTCAAAGAACCATTTCTGGTGCTCGCTACTCAGAACCCCATTGAACAAGAGGGTACTTACCCATTACCCGAAGCACAGGTTGACCGCTTCATGTTGAAATGTGTCATTACGTATCCTACTAAAGAAGAAGAACGCGAAATTGTCAGACAAAACGTCCAGTCTAATGGGTATACGATTATGCCAGTTGTGTCATTAAACGATATCGTTGATGCCAGAAAGTATGTACGTGATGTATATATGGATGAGAAGATTGAGCAATATATTCTGGATATTGTTTTTGCTACCAGAGATCCTAAAGGCAACAAACTGGAAAAGCTGGCGAATTTTATCAATTATGGTGGTTCTCCAAGAGCCTCTATTAACCTGGCACTCGCATCCAAAACATATGCATTCATTAAACGGAGAGGATATGTTATACCTGAGGATGTTCGTACCGTGTGTAAAGATGTTCTAAGACACAGGGTAGGGCTTACCTATGAGGCAGAGGCAGAAAATATAAGTCCTGAGCAAATCATCAACGAATTGCTCGATGTAGTGGAAGTGCCCTAGAACAAAAGTTATATAGAAAAGATTATTTATTTGGTCTCTTCCGGATAGGAATAACCTTCAGGTGGAGGAACAATTTCTTTGTAATTCCAAGCCTGGATTTTATCGAGTTCAGCAGAAAAGCTGTCCGTTTCTTCTTCCCAGTTATATTTTTTCTTTGTGAAAGTTAAGTCTTTGTTTCTGAAGTGAAAGGCTGCTAGTATTACCGCGATTGCACCAAACAAATGAGATTCCCAAGACATACCATCTCTAATTGGAAAAATTCCCCAAAACATTCCCCCATAAAATAAGGCAACACAAAGCGCCAACGAGAGTGCTCTTATATCTTTGCGAAAAACTCCACTAAAGAACAGAAAAAACGCAAGGCCATATACTACGCCACTTACTCCTATATGCCACACTTGTCTGGCAGCTACCCATACCCAAAATCCCGATAATACATATATAAGTAATACTACCCGTAATGCAATAGGTCGGTAAAAATATAACACACCAGCAGAAAGGATGTAAAGTGGAGTGGTATTAGCTAGTAAATGCCCCCATCCCCCATGAATCATAGGTGCTGTGATTACCCCAACTAATCCTCTGAAAGTTCTGGGTAATATTCCCAAAGCACTTAAGTTTGAACCACTCAATGATTCAATCCATTCAATACCCCACAAGAGAGCAATGGCAACTGCCGGAAGAACAAGGCTAATTACAAGCTGACGTTGTTGAATTTTCACTACTCGTATACTTTTTAAGCTGCTTTTCAATATACGAAATTTATTGCTTTTTGGTCATGATAACTACTTTACCCCCATATTTAGAAATCTCAGATATCACAAATGCAGCTTCTTCCATGGTAACAAGTTTGTCCGTACGAAGCGTTATAACATCATTTTCATCATCTTCATCTGTGAGTACCGTCTCGATCAAAGGGACTAATTCTTCTTTTTGTTCCAACACTTCTTGATCCCACGCATATACTCCTCCTTCCGTTATGGTAACTGAATGTGGTGCGTTGCTAGGTTTATCGGATGAACTGGTGGGAAGATCTACTTTTAATCCTACCTGAGCAACGAAAGTAGAGGTCAACAAAAAATAAATTAAAAGCAGAAATACAATGTCCGCCAACGATGAAGTACTAAATTCTGTACTGGCTTTATTTCTTGATCTAATACTCATATCACTATCTGTTTAGGTTTGGGCAGGCTCTTGTAATAAATCAATAAAGCTAGTAGAGGTTAACTCTAGTTTAAACACAACTTTATTTACCATGGCTACGAGTGTGTTATATGCAATATAGGCAATGATACCTACCACGAGGCCCGCTGCTGTAGTAATCATCGCCTGAGAAATACCGTCTGCTAATTCTACTGGTCCTGCATTCCCTTCTCCTCGGACAATGGCACTAAAAGCCTTGATCATCCCCAACACAGTTCCAAGGAACCCCAGCATAGGGCCTGCACCTGCTATGGTTGCCAATATGGATAGTCTTCGCTCCATTCGATATACTTCCAACTTCCCTACATTCTCTATAGATCCCTCAATATCTTTTAATGAAGCGGCTCCCAGGCGGGAAATTCCTTTGTGAAGCATTCTTGAGAACGCATCATCTTGTTCTTCACACACTCGTTTGGCTTCATCAATCCTTCCTGATAAAACGAGGTTTCTCACTTTATTTACAAGGTCTTCCGAATCTCCATCAGCCTTTCTAATAAGACGATAGCGTTCAATAAAAATAAAAATAGCTGCAATTAATAGTATCGCAAGGGGAATCATTGGCCACCCCCCAGCCAGTAATCGTTCTGCTAGCGTACTTGTAGCACCACCACCTGTGGCTAAATTGGTCGTATCGACTTGTAATATTATAAACATTCGGCTAATTATTATCCTGATTATTCAAAAGTAGGGAATTTGCCAATAACTTAAAAAGAGAGAAATTAAAATATCAATCTTCACTGGATATATACAACAGCAATTGAGACAAAAGATTAAAACTTTTAAAATATACCACGTTTGTCAAAATATTCCTTCTTTTTTTGACAAATATTAACATCACAATCCCTATGCCTATCTGATAAATATGTAAGAGTTTAATAATTGAGTATTTGTTGAGACATAACTAAGAACCATACAAGAATCCCTATACAAACCTGCATACATCCTTGGATGGTGCATTACTCCAGAGAAGGTTTATGTTGTTCTGATAGAAATTTGTGTCTATTCGACCGGATAGAACAAATGGTTCAATATCCGGTCCTATTCTTGGTTACATGTCAATCTATCCATTTTACTTCCGGCATCTTTGAGTAAGCTTGATATTGCATTTGTATCTGAGAGGTGTCAGGAGAACCCTGATGCACTAAAAAGCGATAACTCGATCGATATATTTCTTCTGGAACAAGTTCAAACGCACCTAATACCATGGGGGCAAAACAAAAATAGGGCATAGTAGGGTGAATACGTACAGGTTGAGGGAATCGATAATTGTTGGGGTGGTCCATGATACATACCCCTGCCATGTTTCCATCCACTTTTCCATGCATATCTACCCATGTGGGTCGGGAATGATTTCCATCTACCCTTGTTTTCCCTTCACTGGTCATGAAGCCTCCTTGCCCCGGTCCCAGATAATTTACCATAGAATCTTCATTGGCTTGGTATGCTGGATCAAACCACTGTTCTGTACCCCGAAATGCCATGCCGCCATAATGATATTCATTCATGAATAATGTATCACTTCCCGAGCACGTCAATGTGGATGTTATATCCCATATAAAAGGCTCTGTGGAATGATATACATTTACTTGCCATACTTCATCTAATGCAGCTACAGTATCCTGTGTTAAGTCCAAATGTTGCAACCTGCAAGTAAATCCGGCATATACTGGACCACTGGTGGTATCTATGACTTCAATGTGTGTGATGGTTCCCGTTTCGCGTTGTTGGTTCCAAAAATCCACCTTTTCTCCCTGGAAAGTTGTATTTACCATAGCCAAAAATACCCCGTGCTGGTGCATATGATCTTTTGGGAAATCATTGCTCAAAATCTCACCATTAGGGCTGTATACTGGGTGTATAAAGCCACTTTTACGATAATATTCCGGACTGCCAGCAGGTGGCTCCTGTACGGCTGTATAATAGTTTAACACAGGCTTATCACCTACAGAGATTTCGAGTGATTCCTCATTCTGTGTCAATGTAACGCCAGGAGAAATAGATGGCTTATTTACAGGTGTAAGTCTATACGTTCTTTGGCTATTAGGTTCCATGGGAGATTCCAGAATGAACACCCATTGATTTTGACTATAATGTTGGATAGGGATTTCCCGATTGGTTTCCACATTTAATAGTGAAAAATGTGTATGACGGGCATATTGATCTGGCAGGTCGATCATAATAGGCGTTGAAGGAATCCTACGGTTTTCCGATTGAAGCTCGAAAGTGTAGCCTGTAGGATGTTGGCATGAACTCGATATCATCCAAAGTATCCAAAAGTATAAAATGTGCATTTTTTTCATTTCTATTAGGGAGATGTTATGCATTCGTATATTTATCAGTTAATATTGTGAAAAAATAACTTACGTGGAAATTAATTTTACTCTTACTGCGCAGGACTTAGCTGCTAAGCTTGAAAATTTCTGGCAACTTTCGGCTCAAAAGCTTCATTTGATAGACAAAGAATACGATCCTTCTAATGGTTCTCCAGTATTCACAGTTAACGGTAAATATACTACCCGGGGCTGGACGGAATGGACACAAGGGTTCCAGTACGGTTCTTATATTTTACAGTTTGATGCAACCGGAGATCGTGAAATACTTAAAAGGGGAAGGCAGGAAACGTTGGATCGCATGGCATTTCATGTAGGACATTTTGGTGTTCATGATCACGGGTTCAATAATGTCAGTACCTATGGAAATTTATTGCGGTTGATGCACGAGGGTAAGATTGATTATAATCCATGGGAGAGACATTTTTATGAATTAGCATTGAAACTATCTGGAGCGGTACAAGCTAAAAGGTGGACCCAGATAAAGAATGGAGGGTATATGTATTCATTCAATGGGCCTCATTCATTGTTTGTCGATACCATTCGTACCGTACGTGTACTTATGGTGAGTCATTTATTAGGCCATGCATTAATGGATGAACACGATGAAAAGGTCAGTCTGTTGGAAAGAGCTGTTCAACACTCGCTCGCAACTGCTAGGTACTGTGTATATTATGGGGAAGGGAGAGATAGCTACGATGTCTGGGGGAGAACGGTACATGAAAGTATATTTAATACAAATGATGGGAATTACAGATGTCCAAACTCCCAGCAAGGGTTTAGTGGTTTCACAACCTGGACAAGGGGGCTGAGCTGGGCAATGGCTGGATATCCTGAAGAATTGGAGGCGTTGGCACATATTGGTGATGAGGAACTGGAAATGTTTGGGGGAAAAGAAGCAGTAGATAGCATTTTCCTTAAAGCTGCAAAAGCCACTTGTGACTTTTACATTCAAAATACCTCTCTTGATGGCATTCCCTACTGGGATACGGGTGCTCCTTTAATCCACAAATTAGGTGATTATATGTCTCGTGCAGCTGATCCATACAATGATTTTGAACCTGTCGATGCTTCAGCAGCGGCTATAGGTGCACAGGGGCTATTGAGATTGGGAAAATATTTAGGGGATGAAGCAGGGAAAAAGTATTGGCAGGCAGGGCTTACAGTGTTAAATACACTACTGGAAGAACCTTACCTGAGTACCAACCCAGAACATCAGGGAATACTGCTACATTCCATTTACCATCGTCCCAATGGTTGGGATCATATACCTCAAGGTAGTCTGATACCTCATAGTGAGTCTAGTATGTGGGGAGACTATCACCTGAGAGAAGTTGCGCTATATGTACAAAGAATGATCAATGATGATCCATATTACAGCTTCCTGGGCTGTTTGGATACAAATAGCTAACATATTGAATAATCTTAGATATAGATCGTATGGATTTGTCTAAACTTTGTATACACACCATTACAACCAAGCCATGGCCAATAGAAACTGCCATTCAGCGATATAGTCAAATAGGAGTGAAGGGGATCTCTATCTGGCAGGATGCAGTGGAGGGGAAAGATCCGGTAAAAATACGTAAGATGTTGAACGACCATGATATGGAAGTCGTTTCCTATGTGCGAGGAGGATTTTTCCCAAATATATCTGTAGATAAAAGACAGGAAGCCATTCAACATAATCAGCGGCTGATTGCTGAGGCAGGTGCATTGGGTGCGCCCTTGCTAGTGTTGGTTTGTGGGGCAGATCCTAAGCAATCGCTGAAGAGCTCAAGAGCTCAGATTCAGGAAGGTATAGCGGCATGTATTGAGACAGCAAAGGCGCATAATGTAAAGCTTGGAATAGAACCCCTTCATCCGATGTATGCAGATACCAGATCTGCAATCAATACCATAGGACAAGCCAATGATATGGCTGAAGCCATTGCTTCTGAATGGGTAGGAGTAGTTGTAGATGTTTATCACCTATGGTGGGATTCTATGTTGGAACAGGAAATATTGCGCTGTGGACAAAATGGGCATTTGATGGCATATCATATATGCGATTGGAGGGTACCTACCGAAGATATGCTATTAGATAGAGGGTTGATGGGAGAAGGATGTATACCTTTATCTCAAATCAAGGATTGGGTGGAAAAAGCTGGATTTGAAGGGTATCACGAAGTAGAAATTTTTTCTAATCGATGGTGGAGGGAAGACCAGGATGTCTTTTTGAAAAAGATTGTAGATTCCTATCAGGAAATACAATAATAGCTATGTTGCAGAGTGAAAACCTCATTCAATAAGCTATAATCAATTTAAATTACTAGTTTCGTCAATAATTATTGTCAAAAAATATTTTCAACAATCGTTAATATGACTACTCACACGCTAGGTATTATTATGAATGGTGTCACAGGACGAATGGGCACTAACCAACACTTAATGCGATCCATCAAAGCCATTCGGGATCAAGGAGGGATAAGACTGAATGCAAATGAGGTAATTATGCCTGATCCCATTTTAGTTGGGAGAAATCCAGCTAAACTGGAACGACTTTGCCAAATGAGTGGTGTAGAAAAAATGACAACTAATTTGGAGGAAGCCTTAGCCGATTCGAATAATACCATATACTTTGATTCTCAAACCACTTCCCGTAGGGCTCCTGCAGTGAAATTAGCCGTAGAGGCAGGAATGCATATATATTGTGAAAAGCCGAGTGGAGCTTCATTGGAAGAGTCCTTGGAGTTATATAGAATTTGTGAAGAAGCTAACGTCAAGCATGGCGTTGTCCAGGATAAGTTATTTTTGCCGGGTTTGGTTAAACTTCGTAGGCTCAAGGAGTCGGGATTCTTTGGTAAGATACTATCTGTAAGAGGAGAATTTGGTTATTGGGTGTTTGAAGGCCATACGGTGCCTCCTCAACGACCTTCCTGGAATTATCGCAAAGAAGATGGAGGGGGAATCATTTATGATATGCTTTGCCACTGGAGGTATGTATTGGATAACTTATTTGGAGAAGTAAAGGCTGTTTCCTGTATGGGAGCTACACACATCGGCGAAAGAGTAGATGAAGATGGCGAATTTTATACCTGTACTGCTGATGATGCTGCATATAGTACTTTTGAATTGGAGGGAGATATTATTGCACATATTAATTCTTCCTGGACGGTAAGAGTGAGAAGAGATGATCTACTTACACTACAGGTAGATGGAACTCATGGTTCTGCTGTGGCAGGATTAAGAGACTGTTGGACACAACATTATGGTAATACTCCTAAGCCCGTTTGGAACCCAGATATCCCTCAACCTATTGATTTTTATGAAAACTGGAATCTGGTTCCTGATCAGGAACCTTATGACAATGGCTTTAAAGTGCAATGGGAGATGTTTTTAAAATACATTGTTGCGGATCATCCCTTTCCTTATGGGTTATTAGAAGGGGCTAAGGGGGTCCAGCTTGCTGAAAAAGGATTGGAGAGCTGGAGAAAAAGAGCTTGGGTTAATCTGGAAAAGCTGTCATAGAAAATTTTCTATAAGTGCGGAATTAATTCCGCACTTATTGAAATTAATTAATCATAAATAAATTTGTCTTTTTATTGATATTGTACTTTATGAATAAAGTAGCACTTATTACTGGTGGAAGCAGAGGGATAGGTCTTGGAATAGCACGGTCATTGGCAAAAGAAGGGATGGATATAGCGATTAATGGGATGCGAGATGAATCTGCCGTTGCTGAGGTGATGACCGAACTGAAAGCGTTGGCTGATCGAGTAATATATTGCCAGGGTAATGTTGCCGTGGCATCTGATAGAGAAAAGATGCTGGATAAAATCCGCCATGAACTGGGTCAATTACATGTATTAGTAAACAATGCAGGAGTAGCTCCCAAGGAGCGCCTCGATGTACTCCAAACAACAGAAGAGAGTTACGATCGGGTGATGGATATAAACCTTAAAGGTTCCTTTTTTCTCACCCAGGCAGCAGCCAATTGGATGATTGCCCAACGTCAGGAAGACGAATCTTTTGAGGCCTCGATCGTCAACGTATCATCGATTTCTGCTACTGTGGTTTCTGTTAACAGAGGTGAATATTGTATCAGTAAAGCTGGGATGAGCATGTCTACTTTGCTATTTGCTGCGAGACTTGGGGAATATGGAATACCTGTGTATGAAGTGAGACCCGGCGTAACCGCAACAGATATGACGTCTAAAGTCAAGGAAAAGTACGATCAGTTGATAGAAGATGGTTTGTGTGTAACCCCGAGATGGGGGTATCCCGAAGATGTAGGAAAGGCAATCGCTTCACTTGTAAGAGGAGATTTTCCCTATTCGACAGGTCAGTATATAATGATTGATGGAGGGTTGACAATACCGAGGTTGTAAGGGGGTATTAGACGATGGACAATGGACCACAGACGGCAGATGAAAGACGACGGTCGATAGACGACGGACCACAATACCACCATTTAACAATTCAGCAATATATCCAATCAACAATATCTCAATTCAACATTATCTCAATACTCACTTCTCTTCAGAGATGAATTGTGTTTCAATAGAGTTTCTGCTATGCCAATAGTTTTGATAAGATTCATTAAAACTGATACGGTCGTCAACTACTTTTTCATACATATTGTAGGATCCTAAGAACAATTCGCAGATTTCCCTCACTGCGTAATCGTTTCCAGCATGGGCTGTAATATAATCGCAGAGTGAATGATTCTTTATATATTCTTTAAATAAAGGGTCTGAATTTCTTTTTACCAGGCATCTGAGCCCTACTTCCCTGGCTACTGAAAGATCCAGTATGTCGTCAAATACAAAGGCAATTTCATTTGAAGCAAGCTGATACTGCTTGCAGAAATGACTGAGCGCTTCTGTTTTGTGTTTGAAGCCAAAAAATATGCTGTGAAAGTGTTCTCTTTTGGCAAAATATTGGGCAGTTTCGTTGGTAGCTCCTGTGATGATGGCCGTATGAGGCAACTCCTGGCGGTGTGTCAACCAATATCCATATCTCAATAGGTTGACTCCCATGGAGTCAGGTTCTGAAAATGGACTGGGAGTTTGTGGGGATTTGACACCAGCATTAAACACCCCATCCCAATCAAATACGAAAGCTTTCACTTTACGTAATCTGGTTAACCATTCTTCCTCCTCAACAAGAAATTCACCTCCTAGCTCTCTGAAAGCATCAAATAGCTGTAGCGTATTTGCCATCCAATACTAATTATTGCTCCCCAGAAGATCATGAATATCCAGCATACCCCGAGCCTGTCCCTGATCAGTAACGACGAGGGTATCTATTTTTTTGTCTTTAAAAATTTGAGAAGCTTCCTGAAGAGAGGCATGGATATCTATAGTTACCGGTGAATCCCCCGTCAAGTCACTAAGCCTGGTTCTAAGAAAATCTTCTCCATTAGCCTGGAGATGTCTTCTCAGATCTCCATCTGTAAATATTCCCTGTATTTGCTGTTGATCATCAACGATAGTAACGGCACCAAATTTGGAGATGGTCATTTCCACCAATGCATCTAATACCGTTTTTTCTACGTGAATCATACTCTTATGAGGGCGGATGACATCTTTTACGGTCAGGGTCATCAAACGCGTATGCTCAAAAAACTGGCGTGTGCCGATGTCAGTGAAATGATTTTGTGTAAGATTTTTAAGCACCTTCCAGGGAATCGTACATGCGTGAACTCCAATGTTAATGGCATTTCTGACATGTTCTGGATGGCGAACGGAAGAAAACATGATTTTGGAAGGATAACTATATCTTTCCACTGATTCTACACATTGTGAAACGAGTGATAACGCGTCATGCCCCTGATCCTGGAGCCTACCTACCAGTGGACACACATAGGTCGCCCCTGCACTTAACGCGATGTATGCCTGTTGCATGGTATAGATAAGATGCATATTTACCATAATCCCCTGATCCACCAACTTTTTACATGCCTTAGCCCCTTCCATTGAAACGGGTATTTTAAATACCGTTTTCGACTTATCCATACCTATATCTAAGAGTCTCTGTGCTTCAGAAATAATTTCCTCAGATTTTTCACCTAATGCTTCAACTTGAAGAATAGGGACCATTTCCGCCAATCGTAAAATCATTCCATCCAGATCCGTTACCCCATCTCTATGCATAAATGTAGGAGTGGTGGTAAGTCCATAAATAAATCCTAAATCGAAGGCTTCTTCTATTTCTTTGAGATTTGCTGAATCGAGATATAATTCCATAGTTGTGATGATAACATTTGGGGCGAAATTAGTGCTTTTTATTTATACCTCCACGTTACGGTAGGATACTTCTAGGTTATGAATATCTATGAGCGGTTTGAGAAATTCTGCCAGGTCAAATACACAAAGCTGACTGGCAGCATCACACAATGCTTCTGAGGGATCTGGATGTGTTTCTACAAATAATCCATCTACGCCTGCAGCTACCCCTGCTCTTGCTAGTACGGGCAGGAATTGGCGTGTACCTCCTTTGGGGTCTGCACTGGGAATACCGTATTTTCTTATGGAATGTGTAACGTCAAATACGACAGGATATCCTGTATTATTGAGATGATAGAAACTTCTCGGATCGACAACCAGGTCATTATAACCGAACGTAAACCCTCTTTCTGTAAGAATAATCTGATGGTTTCCAGTGGATTCTATTTTTCTTACCGGCTGTATCATATTCTGGGGAGCCAGGAATTGACCATGTTTCACATTGATGACTTTACCGGTTTGAGCAGCAGCAAGTGTCAATGTAGTCTGCATACATAGATAAGCGGGAATTTGAATGACATCCAGGACTTCTGCGGCAGCAGGGATTTGCTCGGGGAAATGAACATCAGATAGTAGGGAAAATCCGAAATCTCTTTTAATGCTTTCCAGCATTTTTAACCCTTCATCCAGTCCCGGTCCCATATAATTATCTATTGAGGACCTATTATCTTTCATAAAAGATGATTTAAAGATAATGTTAATTTTTAGCTGACTGGCAACCTTTTCCAGGTGTTCGGCAGTTCTATACATAATATCCTTAGACTCTATGACACAGGGGCCTGAGATTAAAAAGAGTTCTTTACTACCACAGGGTATGTTACCAACGGTTACAATCTTTTTCATATAGTATTTTACCTTACGATTTGCAAATAAGTAAATTTTGTAAGTTTCCTGAAATTCTTTGTTTAAGTGTAATTTTTTTTAATTTAGAGTACGAGCAGACTACTTGTCATTATGTCAAACATTTTAACTTATTAATTTATGAGCATAGCTACTACTACAAGTGTTCGACGATTACTTTGCCTGATTATTACAGGTATAGGGTTGTCGAGCCTAACTTATGCACAATCCCTGGTTGGCCAAAACATTAGCCAGGCGATTACAAATCTTTCCTCTAACCAAGGGGATATACTTATGAAACAAGTACCCGATGAAACTGTGACTGGAACGGTTTACGCTTCAGACACAGATGGCCCATTAGAAGGGGTTACGGTACTAGTAAAAGGGACTACTACTGGTAGTTACACGGATGGAGAAGGTAAATTCTCTGTTCAGGTACCAGATTTAAATGCCTCCTTGGTACTGTCTTATGTTGGGTATAGTACCCTTGAAGTACCATTGGAAGGAAGATCACAGATTACAATCACACTACAGCAAGATGTTACTTCATTGGATGAGGTAGTCGTTGTAGGGTATGGTAGTCAGAAGAAAAGAGATATTACAGCTGCGATTGCTTCTGTAGATGCAAAGGAAATTGCTGAGATTCCAGTTTCCAACACGGTAAGTGCCCTTCAGGGACGTGTTGCTGGAGTAGACATCCAGGCACCTAGTGGACGCCCTGGTGAAAATCCTGACATCCAGATTCGTGGTCGTCGTTCTATCAATGCAGGTAACGATCCGCTATTCGTTGTCGATGGAATTCCTTTGACTAATGGAGGTACAGCATTTGACATCAACCCACAGGATATCGAGTCTGTAGAGATCTTGAAAGATGCAGCTTCTACTTCTATTTATGGATCCAGGGGTGCGAATGGAGTAATCCTGATTACCACCAAGAGAGGATCCGAAGGAAAAACTACGGTTACTTATGATGGTTTCGTAGGTGCTTCCAGCGTTATCACTCAGGTCGATATGATGAATGGACAAGAGTTTGCTGACCTGAAGCGTGAAGCAAATCGTAGAGATGCTAACTTCGATGCTATTTGGAATGGTACAATTCCTCCAGACAATGTTGTATTTGATGACCCCATTGAATTGGAATCAATTGCACTGGGAAGGTCTACAGATTATCAGGATCTGGTACTGCAGACAGGATTGACTATGAACCATCAAGTGGGAATTAGAGGTGGAGGAGCAAAAACGCAATTCCTGATCTCTGCTAACTACTACGACGAGGAAGGTATCATTGAAAATATGGACTTTGCTCGTTACTCAGTTCGTTTAAATTTGGATCATAGAGTGAACGAGTGGTTGAAGGTGGGAGTTTCTAACTATGTTAATAGAACAGAGCAAAATTTTGGTTCTAACTCTGCATGGGGAGAGGCACTTGCTAACAATCCTTTGGGACTTCCCAGAGATCCTGAAACCGGAGACCTTCGTTTCCTACCTACTAATGATGGTATTCGTACGAACCCATTGAGTGAATTAGTACCTGGAGCGTATATCGATGAGCGTATTTTCCATACGATCTTCTCAAGTATTTACGCACAAGCTGATATTGCTAAGGGCTTGAGATATCAAGTAACGTTCGGACCTGAAGTACGCTTTGGTCGTCGTGGATTCTTTAGAGCAAGTGAAACTAATGCCAATAGAGGAGGTCCAGCAGACGCTAGCAAGAATGAAGAAACTACATTCAGTTACACATTGGAAAACCTCTTGACCTATGATACAGATATAGGGAACTCACATTTGAAAGTTACATTCCTACAATCTATCCAGGACTTTAACTTTGAGAATTCTTCAGTAGGTATAGACAACCTTCCATTCGATTCTCAGGGGTTTGATAACTTAAGTACAGGGGATATCACAACTGCTGCGTTAGATTCAGATCTTGAGGAATGGCAACTGGCTTCTTTTATGGGTCGTATTAACTATGACATTGCTGGTAAATATCTGATTCAGGCAAATGTACGTGCTGACGGTTCTTCTCGTCTGGCAGATGGTAACAAGTGGGCATACTTCCCTGGTGTATCTGTGGGATGGCGTATCGTAGATGAACCATTTCTTCAGGGAATTACCTGGTTACAGGACTTGAAACTTCGCGGTAGCTGGGGACAGGTAGGTAATACATCTATTGATCCATATCAGACACAAGGTACTTTGGCTAGAACTGCTTACAACTGGAATGATGCTCCTGCAAATGGTTACAGAATTAACAACCTATCTAATAACGAACTTACCTGGGAGAAAACTGCTACACTTGACATTGGTCTTGACTTCAGCTTCTTCACAGGGCGTATTAATGGTAGTATTGACTGGTACCAATCCAATACTACAGACTTGTTACTTGCAAGAGCGCTTCCAAGAGTTTCAGGATATCAATCTGTATTGTTTAACGTAGGTGAAACGCAAAATACGGGTATTGAAGTATCTATATCAACGGTTAACTTTGACACGCCTTCTGGATTCCGTTGGACCACGCAACTCAACTGGTTTACGAATGATGAAGAGATCGTGTCATTGGCCACAGAGAATGAAATAGATGGTGGTTTAAGAGGTGATGTATCTAATGGATGGTTTATAGGTGAACCTATCGAAGTTTGGTTTGACTATGAGAAAACAGGTATCTGGCAGATTAATGAAGAAGATCAAGCCGATCAATTTGGAGATTTCCTTCCTGGAGAAATCAAGGTGGACGATGCTAATGGCAATGGCGTATTAGACGGTGGAGACCGTAAGATTTTAGGATCTACAGTTCCTGACTGGAGTGGTGGTTTGACCAATCGCTTCGAGTTCAAGGGTATCGACTTTTCTGCATTTTTCTTTGCACGTGTAGGACATCTGATCCGTAGCCGTTTCCACGATAGTAATAACAGTTTGTTCGGACGTTACAATAACTTGAATGTAAACTATTGGACGCCGGATAACCCTACGAATGATTTCCCTCGTCCTAACCAAAACCAGGAGAGCGCGAGATTGAATGATGCCATGACCTATTTTGATGGAGACTTTATCAAGTTGAGAAATGTAACGTTGGGTTATACGTTCCCACAAGCTATTGTAGACAGAATTGGAATGTCAAGACTTCGTATCTACGCTGCTGCTCAAAACCCTTGGTTTGCAGCAACTTATGAAACTTTTGATCCAGAAACAGGATTTGATGGTGAAGCTGAAGGAAACATTCCTAGTTCACAGCTATATCTTTTTGGTGTAAATCTTCAGTTTTAATTATATTAGTAAACAAACTACTTCTTAATATAGATATCAATGAAAACAAAAATATTAATCGGGCTTTTAGTCTTTTGCGGATTCTTGACGCAATCATGTGAAGAATTCCTTGAAGAAGATCTAAGAGCAGACGTAACAGCAGATAATTATTATGTAATTGAATCTGGTTTTGAAGACGGAATCAGAGCTTTGTATGAACCACTAGATCGGTACTGGGGTTCTGAAATGGGAATGACCATGGGTGAACTAGGTACAGATTACCACACCAATGGTGCGGATGGTAGCCACAAAGAATTTAATCAGTATAGTGAAGGTGGAGGATACAGACCCGATGGTGATGGCTATATCAATTCTACTGGAAGAACCGGATCGCTTTGGTCTCTGATGTATACCTCGATCAATCAGGCTAACGCAATGATAGGACGTGCAGCTGATGTAGAAGGAATGAGTGAAGATTTGAAAACTCAACGTATTGCTGAAGCAAGATTTTTGCGTGGATTGTACTACTTCACCTTGGTTAAGCATTTTGGAGATATTCACTTATCTTTGGAAGAGACTCAAGGGATTGAATTAACTGCAAATAAAACTGACCGTCAAGTAATTTATGCAGATGCTATTATTCCTGACTTTGAATTTGCAGTTTCCGTACTTCCAGAAACGCAAGCTGAGTATGGTCGTCCAACAAAGCCTACCGCTGAATTCTTCCTGGCAAAAGCTTTATTGACTCGTGGTTGGTTAACCAACGACAATGCTGACTTTGCGCGTGCGCAGCAGCTGATGGAGGGAGTAATCAATAATTATGACTTTGCGCTGCAGGAAAACTGGGGTGAATTATGGAATCAGGACAATCAGATCAATTCTGAGATTATCTGGACGGTTCAAAATACACAGATTTTGTCATTGAATGGAAGTGGTAACCGTTTTCACTTGTACTTCCTCATGGAGTATGACAAACTTCCTGGTATGACTCGTGATACAGAAAATGGTCGTCCGTGGAAGAGAGCTCGTCCTACGCGTTGGGCAGAAGCTCTTTACAATGATCAGCCTGGAGTAGATCCTGCTACAAACTTGCAGTTATTCCCACAAAGGTTGGGTACAAGAGCTGACGTGAGATATGAACTAGGATACAAGCACGTTTGGTTTACTAATAACCCAGGTACATACGCTGCATTTGACCTGATTCAGGCACGTGAATTTACCCTTGCTGAAGGTGATACTGCGTTATTTATTCCTCATGAGTCATTCTCTGACGAGGCTCGTTTAGCTAAGAACTATCAGATCTTTATTCCTGAAGATTATACTGATAAGATCTATCCTACGTTGAACAAATTCATCGATCCTAGGAGAGACAATCGTCAGCGTACACAGGGGTCTCGCGATTTCATCATGGCTCGCTTGGCTGATGCTTATTTGATCGCTGCTGAGGCTGCATTTTTGCAAGGAGATGTTGCTACTGCTACGGAACATATTAATGTAATTCGTAGACGTGCAGGTCGCGAAGGCCGTAAAGATGAAATGGAAATCACTTCTGCTGATGTAGATATAGACTATATCTTAGACGAGCGTGCGCGTGAGTTAGCAGGTGAAATGCACCGCTGGGAAGACCTTGTTCGTACGAACAAGCTAGTTGAACGTGTGCGTTTGCACAATTTCTTGGGAGGTGTGAACATTGAAGATCACCACGCACTTCGTCCTATTCCACAGTCTCATATAGATGCTGTAGAGGGAGACTATCCTCAGAATCCAGGATACGGTGGTAACTAATCTTTAGAGATCATAAAAAATGAATATGGGGCAGTCCTTGGGGCTGCCCTTTTTTTTGTGTGATGTAAACACCCAGGACATACCAAGAAGGTGTTTATACACCTTAGACACGCTGCGGTGTGTTGCTACCTTAACACGCTGCGACGTGTTGCTACCTTAACACGCTGCGACGTGTTGCTACATGTATTTTCTGACTAAAAATGGAAAATTATTACCATACTTTAATATATGATCCTTATCGACGTTTTACTCGAAAAATTATATGAGAAAACGTCATAATAGAAAGAGCCCCAGATTACAAGGATTTGATTACAGTAAGGACGGATCTTTTTTCATTACGATTGTAACCTATAAACGTAGACAAATATTTAATAACATAAGAAAAGGTATCATTGAACTTACTCCAATAGGGACAATTGTGCAAGAGGAATGGATACGAACAGCGGATTTGAGACCAGAAGTATATTTAGATGAATATTGTATTATGCCAGATCATTTTCATGCGATAATTTGCATTAGACAAGGTGGAATCCTTAAGTTTTCAGATTATCAATCCATCGATCAATTAGCCAAAAAACCATCAGGTTTTGATCAACCATTGAGCATACTAAGTAATACCCTTGCACAATTTAAGGCTTCTGTAACCAGACAGTCAAGACAATTGGGATTGGAACAAAATATATGGCAAAAACGGTTTCATGATCGCATCATCAGAGATTACGATGAATACCTATCCATCAGGGATTATATCATATCAAACCCAGTAAATTGGGATAAATCCCAATAAATCGTCACGTTAGGGACTCGTGGCAGCGTGTCCCTCAAAAAGCCAGCAGTGAATCCCCCCCAAAGTGGCGGGTTACAGCGCAGGATTGGATTTCGAACAGAAAATCATAGTAAAGGAAAATGCAGCGGAACTGCTTCATAAGGAGTTGTCTAAGCCTTCCTGGAAAGCGGCTCCCATTATGTTTTCCGGTAATACCGATTGTTATCAACCCATTGAACGCAAACTAAAGCTTACACGTGCCTGTTTGGAAGTGTTGAACCAATTCAAAAACCCAGTAGGAATTATTACCAAAAACCAGTTAGTATTAAGGGATATAGATATTTTGTCCGAAATGTCTGAAGCGCAAATAGTAAAGGTGTTTGTTAGTATCACTTCTATGGATAAGGAGTTGAGGAGCTTCATGGAACCTAGAACGGCTTCTATTGACCAGCGGTGGAAAGTTGTAGAAAAATTGGCAGAGGCTCAGATACCTGTTGGCGTGATGATGGGTCCTGTCATTCCAGGGCTAAATAATCACGAGATTCCGCTTATGGTACAGAAAGCCGCTGAGGTAAATGCATACTGGGTAGGATACTCTTTAGTAAGGCTGAATGGAGCAGTCAAAGATATATTTGAAGATTGGATACGGAAATGTTATCCCGATCGTGCGGAAAAAGTACTTAATCAGATCCGTTCTTGTCATGGAGGTAAATTAAATAATAGCGAATTTGGAAGCAGGATGCGAGGATCAGGTGAAATAGCAGATTCTATTTCACAGCTTTTTCATCTAGCTAAGAAAAAGTATTTTGGAGAAGATCGCATGCCTGCATACAATTTACAAGCCTTCAGGTTGCCGGGTGATGGGCAGTTGTCATTGTTTTAATACCGTTGTGTCCCTTGATCTATGTAGATTACATAAGATAACACTTTCTTTTTTCCAGCCAGAAGAATGTTCTACGACTAAGTCCTGAAGGGGCAATATGTTAATAGCATCTTAGATGCCCCATTTTTTGTATGCTCAATCTGAAAAAGACCAATCAAGGTTGTATACTAGAGAAAAGAGAAATCTTAGCTTCTTTTTTCACCATATCTTTGATCAATGGTTGCAGGGATTGATAGCAATCGATATCAACCGATATACTACCAATAAAGGTTGTATCAATGGTTTCTCTTATGGAAATCCTGCCACTACTAAATTCATACCTATCTTTAAGGACATTGACGAGAAACACATCCTTTTTATTACCATTTAATTGGCAAATCACGGAGGTGGTCTGAGCTTGTTGCTGATCCAGTAGAGGATCCTCGGCCTGATACAACCGAGAAAGATCCTCTGAATCAGTCAATGCATCTATCCAGTAATTAAGACTGATACCAATAACAATGATTGTAATCAGACGTAACATTACCACCCTCCATGGAGGTTTTTGGGGAATATAGCTCATACTAAAATTAAATATTACTGTTGTAAAAATGCTAAATGAGAGAATGAATCTAAAATCATTTTGTACCTATTTCAAACATGGTAAATTGTGAGAAAATGATCTAAATGTAGATATCAATTCATCTTTTCAATCTGGTATGCCGTTGGGTATAATCTTGCCATTCTTCTATCGATGTCGCTTACGGTTACTCTTCCATCGCGATTTTCGTCCAGCCCAGAATTCATTCGGTATTTCTGAGTAGGTTTTGCATAGAGGGTGTAACAATAATCCTTACCAATAGCGCGAGGGTACAAGATCGCCAGATACAAATCTGTGAGGGTATTATACTCGCCATAATTTTCTCTGACGTTTTGCAAATAAGCATACACGAGGTCCATTTGGTCTACTGCAGACATATTTCTGATATCTGACATGTACAGATTGGTCCCCAATCTTTTATTCAGATCTTTTACTGTGGGTACCATGAACTGTATGAGACCAGTTGCGCCGCTTCCCTTATGATTGACCGCTGATGGATTAAATTTCGATTCTGAGTACATCACTGTCATCAGCCACTCAGCAGGAATTCCCAGTTCGTCGGCAACGGACTTTACTTTGGATTCAAAAGAGAATATATCCTGGATATGAATGCTAGCTTCATCGATCAGATATAAGCTAGGTGCTGAAGCTCCTAAAAAGCTCCCTTCAGCATTTGGAGCTTCTTTCTTTGTAAAAGAATAAGTAAAAAAATTACTTAGCGCGATGAGCGCAACAACAAAACCAATTCCTTTTTTACTAATTACAGGTTTTGTGGGTTTGTGCCGTACCAGGTAAAATCCTGAATTACGGTCATAACTTGTTTTGGGTCCAAAAATACGCATACAAACAACAATTAAAGGCGTGAAACAATTGATTACTAGTTTCAATAGCAAAAATGCTAAAAAAATTACTAATTTGCAAGCCCCACTGATGATTAGACTAATATTTTTGGATAAAGTCATCTGTATTACTAATATTTTTGGAACATTTCCAGAAACATACAACAAATTACCTATCTCAATGGCTAATCACAACAACTTTTTACACTATTTCAACATATGTAGTTCCTGGTAGGTAAAGCCAGTTATCTGCTATACCTTCTTTTTACTCTATATGATTTGTAATATGGGTTCTAAACTAAGTGCCTGAACACTTACTACAACATTCAAATTGTACTAAAGATGTTTGGTGAGACTTAACTCTCTCTTTGAAGAATTCTCTATTCTACACGAACTCAAGATACATTATAAAACATACCATATACATCAGAATTGCTTATCATAGCCTTGTATGATTGGGATCTACTCTAACATTTTATCCGACACAGAGCCATAGCTTTGACAAGCAGTCATTGACTATACTTTGAATAAAAGTAAATCAATGACAAGCTAAATTCAATGAATTAAAAATACTTTTTATAGATATTTTTTGACAATGAAATTCACGCTTTATTTAGTCGACGTAAGAATTCTTAAAAGGTTTAAAATAAATGTAAAAATTTTCAAAAAATATAAAATCACTATGTGCGAAATTAATTCTGAACTTAGTGATCGATTAATTCCCCAGGTATTTAGTTGTTATTTCAGTACGCCTCTAGCGATGACAATTTTTTGAATTTCAGAGGTGCCTTCGCCAATCGTGCAAAGCTTAGCGTCTCTGTAATATTTTTCTACAGGATATTCTTTGATATATCCATATCCTCCGTGAATTTGGAGGGCTTCATTTGCAACGCGTACTGCAGTTTCACTCGCATAGAGCTTGGCCATAGCACTCTGTTGACTTACACTATCACCTTTATTGATGGTATAAGCTGCCCGATATGTAAGAAGTTTACTCGCTTCAATTTGTGTATGCATATCGGCTAGCTTGAAAGATATTCCCTGAAAGTCAATAATGGGTCTTTGGAACTGTCTACGTTCCATGGCATACTGAAATGCTGCTTCAAATGCCCCTTCAGCAATGCCAATCGACAAAGCGGCAATAGAAATTCGCCCTCCATCCAATACACCTAGTGCTTGTTTGAATCCTTCCCCGACTTGACCAATGATTTGCGAGGTATGTACTCGACAATCATCAAATATCAGCTCAGTAGTCTCTGAGGCTCGCATTCCCAGTTTATCCTCTTTTTTCCCGTGTCCAAATCCAGGAGTACCTTTTTCAATGATAAAAGCCGTAGCATTATTTCTTGTATTTGGGTTACCGGTACGAGCAATGACTACTGCTACATTACCCGTTTTACCATGCGTAATAAAATTTTTTGATCCATTGAGAATCCAATGATCGCCATCTGGTATAGCTGTAGTGCGCATATTACCTGCATCAGAACCTGTCCCTGGTTCTGTGAGTCCCCACGCACCGATCCACTCACCTGTAGCTAACTTTGGAAGATAGGTTTGCTTTTGTTCCTCCGATCCAAACTTTAAAATATGTCCGGTACATAGTGAATTATGCGCAGCCATCGATAAGCCAACTCCACCACATATTTTCCCTAATTCTATGATCGCAGTTACGTACTCAAAGTAACCAAAACCAGATCCTCCGTATTCTTCCGGGACCAGCACACCTAACAATCCCATATCTCCGAGCTCTTTGAATATGTCTAATGGAAATTCCTGGGTTTCGTCATAGTGCTTTACTACTTGAGAAAGTCTTTCTTCGCCATATCTTCGGATCATGTCCTGAATGAGTATTTGATTTTCATTCAACGAAAAATCCATGTTAGAGGGAACATCTACTAAGCTTTGGTCTATCATCAATCTATTCTTTTATTTATCACCACACATAAATTATACCAAATAGAAATAATTAGCAAGGCAATGATTATTGTATGATATCCCAGGGATTAGAAAAAGCTACTTATTGCGTATCTTTTCAAGAATCGTACTGTACCAGCGCATGTATTTCTGGTGAGTAGGTAATAAGCTTGTCCCTGCCATTCAGAAATTCTAATTGTATCAGAAAGCTAAACCCTATAACAGTAGCTTGTAGTGTTTTCACTAATGCTGCTGCAGCTGATGCAGTACCTCCTGTTGCTAATAAATCATCGTGAATAATCACTTTATCCCCAGGTTGAATGGCATACACTGTAGACTCCAGTTCTGCCTCTCCATATTCTAATTCATACGAAACAGATACGGTCTCAGGAGGAAGTTTCCCCTTTTTCCTAACCATTATAAACCCTGCATTTAACAATACCGCCATCTGAGGACCAAATAAAAAACCTCTGCTATCTATTCCTATTACCTTATCTACGTGATGAGAATTCCAAGGGTTTGCTAATGCTGATGGAATGTCGCGAAGGAGATCCTGATTGAGAAAAATAGGAGATATATCTTTAAAATTAATTCCATTTTCTGGAAAGTCAGGTACTTCTCTGATGTGAGATCTGATCTCGTCTGATAGGTTCATAAATCGAAATAAAATTGCAGTTCTTGTATCAATATAGGGTCCCATCCTGGTATTTTTTCCAATTCTTCCCACGTATCAATTCTTTTAATCTGATGTCTAAATTGGAGAAGTTTTTGCGCATTTTCTTCTGATAAGAAAGGATAAAACTTAAATTTCCATTCGGGAACCATATTCAGATCTAACTTAGGAAAAGTACTGATATCTCCCACGATAATATTCGACTTCATCTTATTAAATTTTTGATGAGACATGCCGTATACCTCTGTGAGGTATTCAGGTTTGGCAAAAAATCCTATAATTGATCTATAGGATATGATTCTCCCAGCAAGTGATGGATTGACTCCCGGTAGTAATAATAGCTCAACAGAATCTGCTGAATTTATATTGATGGGTTGTGAAATCGTAGTATAAGCGCTATTAGATATGTGAGTACGAGATGAAGTATACAAGTTTGTATCTTCTTTTATATGTGTATTTCGGGATGCGAATGTTTGTTCTTTAACGGGGATAGAATCGAGTATCAGATAGGGTTTAATGGTCTGAAAAGTCTCTTCTTTTAGGCCATATACGTGTTCTAGGTCGCTGATGGAGGTAAACCCTTTCTTCATGGTTCTGAATTTTACGATGCGCTTACTCAAAACGGG
>CAZZEC010000033.1:0-1564 GCA_964652565.1 uncultured Bacteroidia bacterium | reverse complement strand
ATTTTACGATGCGCTTACTCAAAACGGGTCCAATGCCTTTTAGTCTTTCCCATTCTTCGGGACTTGATATATTGATGTCAATTTTTGGGGGTTCATAGGTGAAAGTTGATTCGACAAATTGATTGGGAAATTGGAAATCTTTCCTTTGTAAATGAGCTTGATCTAATAGTTCATTGAAGCCATATATCAGGAGTAACAAGATTGCCAGGGTTAATACTCCTTTTTTTTGGGTCGAGGTAAAGGAAAAGAATGTGGGTGTCGGCATATATAGCGCGTTATTCCGGTTTAAGGAAATAACGCTAATTAATGGGCGTTTCTTTTGATAATTCTTGCGGAAGTTGGATAGGGAGAGAAAAAGTAAAAATATTTCCAGAATCGGGTTCTTCCAGGACATTGAGTTGTGCATGCAAGGCTTCAATCTTTTTACTTGCTACCTTGAGTAAATGGTTATCAATTTGACCACCATTATCCTGGATGATAAATTTTACAAAGTTTCGGTCTTGATTTACTGCGATAAATATGTGGGGCTTTTGCTGCTTCACTTTTTGGCGATGTATGATGCTGAGCAGAATGTGTTTGATAGCTGAGGAAAGTATCTTAACGTCCGTGTGGAAATCCTCCACAGGTTGGATATGTGTTTGAATTTCTAAAGACTCGCGCTCTGCATAGGTAGAAATGTTTTCTACGATCAGCGGGATGAGGGAAGTGATTTCAACTTTTTCGAGGATAAGCGGAATGTGTTCTTTTGTGCTGCCATTGTTATTGTCCGATGCCCATGCCCCTGTACGATAGGTGCTTAGGTTTGCGTCTCGGAGCGTGAGAAGCAGGCCGTCGCCTCTGGTCGTCTGAATTTTATTGATATATATCTCAAATTTTAGTGTTTGTTGATTTTTGACATTGAGTTGACAAAGACCTCTTTCCTGCACGTGATATTCGGCAGTTTCAAATCTTTTGATCAGAAAATCTCTATTCAGTCCCAACAGGTCCAGTAAAGCCTGGCCGGTTATTTCTGTTCTATTAAAAATATAGGAGAGGAATTTTTGAGCAGCTTGGTTTTTGTAGGTAATCTTTTTACAGTTTTCAGAAAGGATAAATACTGCGTCGGAATGTCTGTTGAGAAAGATGGAAAGTAGATCCTTGTATTCGTATTCTTGTTGACGTTTTTCTTCTCTAAACCAAGTGATTATTCCCGCTGCAAATGTAAATAGCGTGAATGTACTAATAAACATAAAACGATCGAAATACAGAGGCGTCGCAGAAAATACAGAGATAATCAATAATACGAGACTGGAGAGTGCAAACAAAACATACTCCACGAAGCTTTGGAAAGATAAGGAAAACAGAACATGAGCAGCTATAAGAATTAGCGTATGATGAGGCTCAAAATTTGTGAGGAACGCCAGGTAGACTGCCGCCAAGTAGAAAAACAGGTAGGCAAATGTAGCATAATCGTGGATATATTTTTCGATAGATGAAAATATACTTGCGGCAATGACAATTGACCAGGCTGCAATAGCTACTCCCATATACAGATAAAAGGGGGAATAAACATCTGGAATAAAAA
>CAZZEC010000032.1:0-45202 GCA_964652565.1 uncultured Bacteroidia bacterium | reverse complement strand
ATGCGTGAATTGTCGGGAATTACCAATACCATGGTGGGATTAGCTATCTCAGCGTGTACGGTCTCAGCGGGATTAGCTTCGCTCAATTATTCGAGGATCAAAGGTAAACGCTCATTTATGTATATCTACGCTGGAGCCTTTCTTATGAACAGTATTGGATATACGATTATCGCCTTCTCTCCCGGTTATTGGGGAATGGTGGTGGGTTTGATACTTGCAGGCATAGGGTCTGGACTCATTTTTCCCAATTCCAGTCTCTGTATGATATCCATTGCTCCACTCAACATGAGAGGTAGATGGGTAGGAGGTCTGACTACTTCCTTTTTCTTCGGTCAATTTATTTCTCCTATCATGATAGAACCACTTCGTGGATTCATGAGTCTACACATGACCTTTGTATGGGTAGCCGGGGCCCTGGTATTTCTCAGTGCAGGGATAATCCTAAAGGAATACTTTAAGCCATTCCAGCCCCAAACAACATAATTTATGTAAGTTTCAGGTGCTTAGTGATAAATGGTGCGACATATTATATCTATTTTTCAGTTGCCTCCCTGCAGGGCTGTTTGTAGAGATAGAGAGGGAGGAGTAGGTGGGTGAATATAGAGGAAGAGACAATAAAATTGTTGTCCTAATCATATATTCAACCTCTTACGTTCCATTATTCGTAGCTGTAAGGGGGAAACGTTAACTTCTATATAATGATATTTGTAAATAAAAAATTTTAGTTACTGTTACAAGTGATGAGACAATATTATTTGATAAAATCAATCATTGTAATAGCGCTTTTTCAATAGGTGCTAATTCCGCACCTATTGAGATTGGAATAAACTATAATATAATTTAATCCATCCAATCACTTACTTACTAAGTCTTCTCTACGAGTCTTTAGATGTTCAATGATATAATTTCCCACCTTTTTACCCTGTTCTACTCCATTACTAATGGCCGGCATATAGTGTATACCTCCATACAGACGACTGATAGCAGCTTCTGAAGATGCTTCCATAAATGAATCGAAGGATCTCGGTGGGAGTCCAAATTCCACTTCTGTGGTATCTAAGAAGGGGAAGGGTTCTCCATAAAGATCTGTAAGTGCTACCGCAGCAGCCGTAGAGATTACGCTGTGTCCACTCGTGTATTCTGGGAATGGCGGTGTTTGTAATAAGGGCTGCCAATTGGGATCAATATGTTCATTGATAACTGTTTCAGGGCGAATGAGATTACTACGATATTTTTCATCCCAACAACTGATGAATCCATCTGCAAGGGCAATAGATGTCTGTGCATAAGCCTCTGCCGTTTCCATGATATCAGACCCAGCCTCTTTCGTAACAATGGCAACTATCCCAATCCAGTGACCGCCAGGTGTGATCTTTTTGGTTGCAAACATCACATGTCCAGTTACATTCATCACATAGGGATTACAATCCCAAAAAGAAGCAATTTCCGCTTGTTCATCCGTAAGATTGTTAGCAGTTTCATACACCTCCATCATTTCCTGATAAAAATCACTTCCTTCTTTGATATCATACTCAGTAGGAGGAACAGGAACAAATTGAGTAGCAGAATCAATCACAAAAGGTCGTATCTGATTCCAATGGGGTTCAATAGCATCCATGTATGCGGGGGGGGTAGGTTTCCATGTACTATCTCCATCCACTACAGGGTGCTTAGGAAAAGTGCGTGTCTGCTTATAATTATCACTATCTGCCCAATTGAGTATATGTTTAGCCACCTCATCACCATAGGCTATAGAGCGATCAAATACTGATCTGGGAACACCCATCTTTCGATATTCTTCAAAAATGGCCTCTTCAAAAGATTCCATGCGATCTTCAGAAAATACCAATGCCTTACTCACTGTAAGAAATGCCTTTACACTTGCCAGGGGAAAACTGTATTCAAGGCTAGTGTCTGGCTGAGGTACAGGCTCCAGTTCATGGAGTTGTCCTGCAAGAGAAAGAAACTCAGGATAATCAGGTTTCAACGCTTCATAAGCAGCAATAGAGGGATATGCATATACCCTACTAGCTACTGGCGGCGAAAAAATATCGTGTACTATCACATCGGATAAATGCTCCATAGAACGATGGAGAAAATCGGGATTGCTTGCCTCTGCTTGATACATTTCCTTTGATACTGGTTGGCAGGCATATAGACAAACACTTGCAATCAGTATCAAAATTTTCCATCTAATTCGTACGCTTATCTTCATCTCTTAAGATTTATTTTCATATCAAATTTACAAATTTTGGGGATTCATTAACAAGATAAATTTGAATGTACATGCATTTTCAACTCGTTCCTAAAACCATATTTCATTTCCGGAACTGATTCCTATAAATATGTAGGATGATTTATTCCATTGTTATAGATTTGAATTTTTCTTAGCTTAACTCAATATTTTTAGAGGATTATTTGTTATTTATTTTGTGTTAAAAAATTATAAAATGAAAAGATTATACACTTTACTTGCAATGTCTACGCTTGCTATCTTGGTAGCGTGTAGCTCTTACCAAGGTACGACTACAGCGGGAGACCCCAATAGCTCCATGGTTTCAAACAAAGATAACCCCCCTTCTACTATGGCAGAATTAATCCGTAGACAGCCAGGATTAGTAGTTAGTGGAACAGATAACAATCTATCCATCCAAATGCGAGGAAATCGTTCTTTCAATAGTACTAATGAACCCCTCTTTATTGTTAATGGCAGAAGGATGGGACATGAATTTTCAACTATTGCAAATATCAACCCTATGGATGTTGAGCGCATCAAAGTGGTAAGAGATCCCGCTGAATTATCAGGCTATGGAGTTGGAGCATCCAATGGCGTCATTGAGATTTATTTGACAAAAGGAGGAGAATAATCACAACGGAACAATAAAATATGATAGGGGTAGACGTAAGTTTACCTCTATTTTTTTTGGTTCTTACCGAGATTCCAGGGCAAACGCACCAAATTTTATAAATAATTCAATATTAGTTAATTATGATTAAAATATGTATATATTGAATCAACTTAAGCTACTGACTAGCAGCTGTTAATGATTTTAGTGCATTTGTCCTACCGAGGTTCTCCCACCAACAACAATTCACCAATATTGTTAAACTTGACCTTGCCTTTTTCGACTATAGCCTCACCATCTGAATAATAATCCTTCAAACGCGTACCATCAGAAAATATATCTTGAACATCTAACTCATAGGTTTCCATCTGAGCCGGTATTTCCAATACAACAATTACATCATCTGATACTGTATTTGATGTATATGATCTGTGAAATGTATAAGGAGAAGCCAACAGCATCTGATGAACTCCTGCACCGACAGCAATATGCTCCCTTCTGAATCTACCTAACTTTTGCCAATGGGCTAAAATATCACTTAGATATTCTCCCCCTCGTTTAATATCTGTTGATAACTCATCCCAATTCATAAAAGATCTTAAATGTGCATCTCCTTGAGTTCCATTTACATCTAAATCCCTTGCAGTTTCATCACCATAATAAATCTGAGCAATTCCAGGAGTCAATAACAGCTTGGTACCTGTCTCAAGTACTCGCTTCCGATTTCTGTCAAATGGGCTACCATCATCGTGTGAGCTCATATAGTTAACAACTGTTTTTTCACTAAATACATCGGCATGTAATGCATCTGAATAACTATTAAATAATGTTTCAAAATCATTCTCTGCATCAACTTTAAATGAAAAGTTGATCAAGCTCTCAAAGCCATTCTCAAAAAAATCTATTTTTCTATCTCCATAATCATACTCGCGACCATTGTGGATGCTATATCCAAAGACTTCTCCTGTCATAAAAAATGGAAGGTCGTCGGGCTTCAATGCTGGGTGATTTTGTTTCCACTCGACTAGCGCCTCTTCCGCTTCCTTTTTGAGAACATCCCATACCTCAGCTTCTGTATGCTTAGCTGTATCTACCCTGAAAGCATCCACTCCATATTCACGAATCCAATCTGTCAACCATTTTATCAAATAGTATTTAGGTGCCCTGGGAAATCCCGTTCTTTCAAAAAATTCTTCTAACTCGCCTAGTTCTTTTTCCAACCTGCCTTCCTGTTTCCATTTGTCTAGTAAGAACTGTGGAAGTTCCACAGGCATTTCCTTTTCCGTTTTAATATCGGGTAAATTTTTGACCAGTGCACAGGTAACCGTTCCCTCGTAATCCTGAAAATTGCAATAGGGTTCTGTTCGAACCCACGCTTCGGGCCACTGGGGATCTGTAGGAGTCACAGGACCTGTATGGTTAAGAACCGCATCCCAGACAATTCTTATTCCGTGTTCATGTGCCAGTTGGATCATCTCCGCAAATTCTTCTTCTGTCCCAAAATTGGGATCTAATGCGGTCCAGTCTCTTGCCCAATATCCATGATAGGCATATGTTTTCCCTGTACCTTCATCTGTAGAACCCCTAATCTGTTCGACCGGAGGAGTAAACCAGATGGCGTTCACTCCTAGGTCATCGAAATATCCTGCTGCTATTTTTTGAGAAACTCCTTTAAAATCACCCCCCATGAAACTCCTCAATTTAGCTCCATTAGGTGTTCGTTCAAACTGAAGATCATTCGTTGTATCTCCATTGTTGAACCTGTCTAACAGTAAGAAATATATAGTCGCATTTTCCCACACAAAAGGGATATCACTATCTTCTGTAATGGAAACCTCTTGGACATCCAAAGCATGTTGGGATTCTCTTTGAGGTGTTGTACAACCCCAAAAGATCATACTTGTGATGAAAGCAATTGATATACAAACAATTTTCATAATGAATCTTCCTATTTCACAACTAAATGATTCAATATACTAATCAATTGCAAATTCTTCACTACCTAATCTCTACAATGAAAGGTGCCTTTATTCAAAATAGTAAATGTAATTGGCTCTGTGATATGCTACTTCAAATCCCATTTTAATCATATTATCGTAGGATATTACAGGACGTTCGGGCAAAGGGTGAGCCGTTTCAGTGCTTACATACTGGCAACCGAACCTTTGAGCTTCTTTTATCCTATGAAATAACAGCATTTTCTGTGCGCCTTGTCCCCGAAATTCTGGTTGTGTTGCAGCAACTGCCATATACCCTATTCCATTGTTGATAAAAAGGCCTGCTGCTGCTATTAACATTTCTCTGTCAAATAACCCATAATGATAGAAGTTCTTCTTACCTATGGAGCGTGCAAATAATTGTCCAATATCTTCAGGCCAATCAAAACAGGTAGCAATCAATTGGGCAAAATCATCTAAATGAAGCTTTGTAAGTACCCTCAATTCAAAATCTGTATGTACCACAGGTATTTCACATTCTATATTTCTATATAATTTTGTCCAATGGTTATATGGTACAAAACCCCTAATATTCAATGATTCATCAAGCTGTTCATTCGCATACATAGGAGGTATAGGGAGGAAAAAACGCGATACACCTGCCTGATGATATACATCTAATAATCGTGTTAATTGATCGGGAAATGCATGATTATCGGGAGTAATATTGAGCACTCTATTAAATGCGAGTATATCGTGTTCGGGATACAACAATGCGAGGGATCCATGTATATTTCGGGGTCCTTTGTGTGCTTGAAATATACCTGAATGCAAATACATATGGTACCAGCTTTGAGCTTCAACAAACTCAAACTTCGGGAATAACTCTTTAACCATCTTTATATCGCTCTTTTTTTTCATAATAATTAAATTTAACCTCCTTCGTAGTTTAACATGTGAAGGAGGTCTTCGATACCAGTCTTACTAATTCAGCTTATAATACGCTCCTGGATGATCTGGATCGATGCTGAGCGTATGTTCCAGAACATTCATGACCTCAGAAGTCCAAGGTTGTTGTGTTCCATCTTTCTTCCATATATCCCAGGGATGTAAATTCATTAGCGCTTCTGCATACATCGCTCCAATATCAGCGTCCTCTGGATATCTTTTATACAGAAATTGCACTGCATTTGCGTAAGCCTGATCCAGCTCACTTTTGTCTTCTAAAAGATTTTCTACATATCGGGTAGACATGGCATCTATCATATCCCGTTCCTTTGCAGTAATATTTCCAGATAATTGAATCGCCTTTTGTATCGCTTCATATGCACGTTCATAGTTATCGCTTTCCATACCAGCATTGTAATTGGGCCCTAAGACATAAGCATATCCCCAGTAAGCCATTGCACAGCTAGAATCCAGTTGTGTGGCATAGTAAAAAGATCGAGCGGCTTCTGCATAATTAAATCCATAGGAAAGTACCAATCCCTGATTAACATACCGCTGAACTAATTCACGCTCAGTTGTAACGGGGAAATGAAGTATATCTAACCCTTCAAGAAGGGGAGCTTTAGATTCTGTCAGGTACCAATCCCTATCCGTTATTTTGGGAGTACATAGAGAAACCTTTAAAGGATTAGTCGTATCGGTCTCTGATTGAGATTCCTTGCTGGTATTTTGTCTACAGGCAACTATCAGCAACAATAGGGGTATGATATAAAAAATGTTGGTTTTCATAATCGTTTATTTGTTGGATTTTCAGGTCAATTGCACCAAATTTTATAAATAATTCATTATTAGTTAATTATGATTAAAATATTTACATATTGAATCAACTTAAGCTGCTGACTAGCAGCTGTTAATGATTTTAGTGCGTTTGCCCTGTTGGATTTTGGGAGTTGATCACGATAAAAGAGTTCATTGATACATTGATTCATTCTTCAATTCAGGAGACTTTACAGTATAAGAGCGGTGTTCAAAATGGATAAGTGTCTGATCAATTTTTTGGATGAGTTGTGACATTTGCTCCAAAACAGCTTTTCGATATTGGCTGTTTTGCTGGGTACTAATGGGAGCGGGACCACCTGTAATATTATCCAGTCGGACACGCATCTCACACAATGTGGCTATTTGCTGACGTACTTCTTCTATTTCTGGATATTGCATCCATACCTCTTGTTCATCTTCAATCTGTGAATTTTCCTTACAGATTTGTGTAATGATTGTTTCGTATCTTCCCATAAAAGGAGACTTCACCACACATATAATGCAAGTCAATCCGACAACAATAGCTAATGCAAATGAGATGAGAAATAGTCCAAGTACACTTGGGTATTGGATAAAAGAAAACATGGTTGTTAAGGTTTAAGTGTAAATAACAGTACAAACATAGTGTATCTAACTATGTATGCGCTACGCAAGATTTACTGTATTTGCGATTGTTATTACCGTATCTGAAAAGAGGTATTACCGTATTCTGCTGTAATATGCAACTTTTTCCATGAAAATTACGTTTAGACAAGATTCTGTTCTAATGCGATACGAACGGCCTCAGCCCTTGACCTGCAATTGAGCCTATCGAAGATATGTCGAACATGCATATCAACCGTCCTGGTACTCAGGAAAAGCTGTTCAGCAATTTGCTTATTGGAATATCCATGTGTAAGTCCCTGAAGGATCTCTATTTGCCTAGGAGTTAGTAGTGTTCCTTTTTTTTCTGGAGACATTGAATTACTATGAGAGGACGAACCTTTTTGAGAATGAGAAAAGGATTCTACCATATGCTCTAACGAAGCAGCCAGGGGGCGCAATCCCATATTCCTCGCACGTGTGATAATGTCCCTTAATAATACCTTTCCTTTCTCTTCCTGTCCTGAAGCTAAAAGCATTATACATATCCTTCGAGTAACATATAGCTCCTGAAGTGGTATATTAAGTGCGCTAAAATTTTTCAACGCCTTATCCATATTTTCAAGGGCCTCATCAGTTTGTTCATTCATCCAACAGACTTCTCCAATCGCAAAAGCCATCGTTCCAATAGCTTCATGGTTACCCGTTAAGTCGTTTATATAAGTTAGTACCTTGACACATCTACTTAATTTATCTGGATGATTATACTCAGCAAAAAACCTTACCGCAGCACATAAACCCGGTAAAATATCGTGGATATCTTGCAAGGATTCTGCATATTCCAGCAATCGATCAAAACCTGTTAGTCCCTCCTCTATATGCTCATTAAGGGTAGGTACTGCCGCGAAAGCCCAATAATACAATGGATAGATAACTCTGAAATTTGTTTTCTTAGCCAATTGAAATCCTCTTTCAATGTGTTTTTGAGCTGACTTATATTCACCTCTATATGCTCTTATCAGTCCCTGGACTAATTCTGCGGTAGACTTTGAAGGATCATTGGTGTGGATATCCTCTAACACTTCCCGAGAAACTTTTATCGCTTTTTGCCAATCTCCCAAACGAAATAACACCCAACACATACAACTTAAACAAAACACTTCATGATCCTGCAAATTTTGCTCATGGCAATAATTAATCGCAGTATTGTAAGCCTGAATGGACCCCTTGTAGTCAGAACTGTACTCGTAAGCGCTGGCAAGTTTTCGATAGGCATATGCCGCGGACTCCACGAGGTTTTGTTCTAGTGAAATACTTATAGCTTCCTTACACAACTTTTCCCCCTCCTGAACATTTCCCGTAATTGTTAACAAATGTCCTTTTATACTTAATACTTTGGCGTAAATAGCGACATCTTTAGATTTGGATGCGCAATGTATGGCTCGATTGATCATGTGTAGTGCATTCTCAATCTGCATCTCATCATACAAACGAATGGATAGCTCCCTTAACTCTTCTGCTGCTTTATCCCATGCCTCAGACATTTCGAAATAGTTCGCGGCATGTTCCCTATGTACTTTATATTCTTTCCATGATGCTTGTATTGCATAGATAACTGATAATGAACGTGATATATCTCCCAAACGATATGAATCATCCAATATTAACGGACTATCTGCGATTTCTTTCAATGCCATAATAGCCTCTCCTAATTGTCCGCTTATGCGAGCACAATCTGCTAACCTCTCCAAATGTTCAATTCGCTGTTCCTCATTTTTTCCTGTGGGCCAAAGCTCCAATCCTCTGCTAGCTGCACGCGTTGCATCTCTGTGCGCGTGAATTTCACAATACTGTTCTGCTGCAGCTAAAAAAGAAGCACTTGCCTCTTCGCGATTACCCGCATGTAACCAATAGATCCCTATTTGCTCTGGGTGGCCATTCCTATCCGACATTGCCTTAGCGATTCTGGCATTGAGAGATTTTCTTCTGGACCACCGAATATTCTGTCTGATCGCATCTCTCACTAAGACATGTCGAAAAGCCCCTTTACCAGGTCTTTTCTCAATGATGAGTTGTTTTATCAGCAGCTCATCAATTGCAAGATCTGAATGAATGAGTTCGCTCAATAAATCTAATTCAAATTCCTGACTGATAGTGGCAGCTATTTCCAAGGTATCTTTTGCCTCTTCAGATAGTTGATCTATCTGTAATGCAATAGCATCGCGAATAGAGGTAGGAATGGGTATTTCTTCGGGAGGATTGATCGTAATCCTGTCATCAACCTCTTTCAAATATCCTTTTTGGACAAATGTCTGTATTAATGCTTCCAGAAATAACGGAAGCCCCTGTGTTTTTTCTATGATAAGATCTAATAATTCTTTAGTAGGAGGTAACAGAAAGTGTTGGGTCAACCAATCCTCTACTTCTTCTCTGGTAAACAACGGGATTGTACATTCATAAAACAATCTATGCCTTCGGAAGTCGTTCAACGCAGTCTGCAATAAATCAGAATGAGGGGTGATATTGTCGCTATGCGTAAGTATCAGTAACAGTGGACATGATATATGTTGTATCAATTGTGGAATGAGCTCCAAGGTCGCATCATCAGCCCAGTGGATATCCTCGATTAACCATATGATAGGCTTGTTAGCCGTCAGGTTATGAAATAGCTCTTGAAGGGCGACAAGTAATGTTTGTCTATCGATATTTTGAATAGATTCATCATAAGTAGTGTGAGCGCCTACCTCATTAAGGTTGTTCAATATGGGGCTATTAATATTACATTCAAAAGTGTGTATTAATTGTAGAGCCTGAGATACCAGACCTAATGGGTAAATACTACTTTCCAGTGCTCTTGTCTCGAGAGAATCCCAACATTCTTGATTGTCGATAACATATCTCGCTAATGTAGACTTACCTATTCCGGAAGGTCCTGATAGAAGTACTATTCCTGGCCCCTGACTTTTACTGTTATTCAAGACCTGGGATACTTTCGCTAACACGGATACTCGGCCTATCATAATTGCGGGTTTTGCGTAATAACCTCTATAGGTAGCAATATATCAAATAGTTAATCACTTTGCGAATTGATAGGGCAAACGCACTAGAAATCATTAACAGCTGCTAGTCAGTAGCTTAAATTGATTCCATATATAAATATTTTAATCATAATTAACTAACAATGAATTATTTATAAAATTTGGTGCGTTTGCCCTGGCGAATTGACTACGACCATAACCATGATCAAATATTCTGCTATAGGTAGTAGGACATATTTAGATATACATAACTTAATTTCCTCCCTGCAGGGCTGCTCGTGTAGTTGGAGAGGGAGGTGTAGGTGGGTGAATTCAATCAAGAAACACTCAATGCATTGTTTCAGCTATACGATCACCCCCTGACGTCCACCGATATATTCACATTTCGGATTCTTCGACCCTCTCCTGTTCTCTATCCATCTCTGCAGGGGGATCATGTGATTTGTCCTAATTAATTAAAAAACATATCTAATATTGTCGGGGTACTTGCCATTAAATACCCGCAGAAGATACTAGACGAACAATCTGGATCGGGGATTGATTTTTTCCAAAAATCACAAACTGTTCACCATTAATTAATATCTCTTTAATGGCTCTAATCTCACCTTCAATCCACAGCCCGGAATTACGTGGTTTATATACTTCAAACATACCTTGTTCTTTGCCCACTAATACATGAGCAAAGCTAGCATCATATCTCCCTCTATTTGGCCCTACCCCATAAAAATTCCCTCCCAGGATCATATCCTTGTTACCATCCTTATTCAAGTCTTCTATTAAGATATCGTAAACAGGTGCGATTTGAGTTTCCCTGGGTAGCTCGTGAACTTCAAATGTAGCATCGCCTCTATTTTCAAGATACATATGTGCAAAACTGTATACATACTTTATATCAGCTTTTTGCAATTGCTGTTTCGAGAAAATATTCTCAATCGTTGTCTCAGCAAATGAGGCATAACTAGGAAATAGTTTTTTTAAGGAAACAATTTGTGAAGCCAACTCGTCTCGACTGGCAAAAGGATACTTTTGCCCATTATCAGTATAACAAATAACAGGATCTATACTACCGTTTTCATCAAAGTCATTGAGATACAATGCACAGGGAGAACTTTTGTCTGCTTTGAAGTTCGAATTAAGTCCCAGATTGCCTGCAATTAGGTCCAAATCCCCATCCTGGTCCATATCCCCCGCCGCTATAGTGTTCCACCATCCATTCGTCCATCCTAACCCAGCCAACTGAGTCACTTCCTTAAATTGTCCTTTTTTATAGATAAATGCAGAAACAGGCATCCATTCTCCGACAACAATCAAATCCAATCGTTCGTCATTATTCATATCCATCCACAGCGCATCAGAGATCATTCCTGCCCTAGCTATTTCCCGTCCAACTTCTTCTGTAACATCCATAAAGAAACCCTTGCCATCATTCTCCAACAAATAGGAACGAGGAGAAATGCCATAAAAGCCAGAAATGCTCCTTGTCCCAACAAAAAGATCTATATCTCCATCTCTATCAAAGTCAGCAGGTCTAACGCAAGATCCATTTTCATACATTTCAGGAAGTCTGTCATCTTCCCGATGAAAATTTCCCATGCCATCATTGATATATATTCGATCCATCAAGGGCTTATAGGGTCCCCTGTATTCATTCCCTCCACCTACAACGTATAAATCTACATCCTTATCCCCATCTACATCGACAAAGATGGCATCAACATCTTCGTATATGCTATCTCCTTTCCAAAGATCTACGTTCGAGGGATCAAACGTTCCCATTTCATTTTGTATATATAAAGACGAAGGATATTTATGTCCATTCCCCAAAAAAAGATCATCCCTACCATCTCCATTTACATCTCCTACTGCTACAGCAGGTCCTTCTCTCGAAAGCATATGAGGTATCAAAGGTTCTTTATTGAAATCGATGTAATTATCCTCTGAATGTGCCCACGAAATATTTTCTCCTACAGGATCATGTTCAAACCAGTTTTCTACATGTCGATTCTCCGACTCTACGATTGATGTTTTACTTCCACTTTTTTCTACCTCTAATATTTGATTGGTAGACACATTGTAAAGTGTCTTTACCATGCCATCTTGCCATATCACTTGCAAAGAGTCCAGGCTTTCGATATCCCCCAGTCCGAAATGTAGTGCAGCTTGTACCGAAGACAAAAACCCTCTTACTGGAAACTGTTCTTTCACCCAAAAACCCTCATGATAATAGGCTATCACCCTGGCACCTATACCCTGCTGATTGAGTCCTGTTCCTTTGAGCCTAACTGTTAAATAATGCGCGTTTAACAAACTATCTGCCAGATTTTCATATATGTAAGCGCGATCATTAATATTATTGGTAATTAATTCCAGATCGCCATCATTGTCCAAATCAGCATAAGCTGCACCATTAGAAAAGTTCTCATGATCGAGTCCCCAGTCACCCGATATTTCACGGTATTCCAACTGTTGGATTTGTGTATACATGCGATTGGGTATGACTACCTGCGGCATCTCGCGTATAAATTGTAGATCACTGGAGTCTATTCCATTATTGAGTGCTCTAACTACTTGAGGGTCTGAACTAAAGTTGATATAATCCATATCGTTGGGCCTGCGATAGATCCCGTTAGTTACAAAGACATCTAAATTCCCGTCGAGATTATAATCCGCCCACAACGCTGACCAGCTCCAGTCTGAAGCTTCTATTCCCAGAATTTGCGAAATTTCGCTAAAAACTGGTATGTTTCCATTATCATTGGGTATGCCCTGATTGAGTTGTAATGCATTATGTGGGTATTGATAATAATAGCCAAATTTACGCTTAAATTGGAAGATCTTATACGAATTAGGGGGTTCTGCTGTCTTGAGAATGTCTTCCCGGTAAGGCTTCATATCTAAAGAGAAAATATCCATCCAGCCATCCCGATTGATATCGGCTATATCCACGCCCATAGAAAATTGACTGGTATGCCCTACCGCCTGTTCTAACACTTCCGTAAAAGTGCCATCACAATTGTTGATATAGAGATAATCATTTTCGTGGAAATCGTTAGCTATATATATATCTGGACAACCATTACGATCTATATCACTCACTGCAATCCCCAGACCGTAACCCAATTCGCTACTGTAAATTCCCGCTGTATCTGTAACATTGATAAATCCTTTCTCCCCATCATTTCGAAATAATTGATCTCCTGCTAAAGGGTGTATATTCCTTCGAATACTCGTATCCTGATACGTATTATTATTATGCACAGAATGATTCATCAAATACATATCCAGGTCCCCATCCAGATCATAATCCAAAAACGCCGCTTGCGTAGAAAATCCTACGAAATCCAATCCATATTCTTCAGCCTGATCTATAAACGTACCATTCTTCTGATTGATAAATAGCTGGTTTTTTCCGGATATTCCTTCATAATCACCCAGTTGGCAAACATATATGTCTAGCCAACCGTCACCATTGATATCCACCATACTCGTACCCGTCGTCCACCCTTCAATCCCTGATACTCCTGCACGCTCTGTGACATCCTCAAACTTCAACCTACCTTTATTTACATACAGTCTATTTGCTGCTTGATTAGCAGTAAAATATACATCTTCAAGACCATCATTATTAATATCTCCGACTGCAATTCCTCCACCATTGTAGTAGTAGAGATAATTAAGAATATTTAAATCGGGACTTTCCGTTAATGTATTTTCAAAATCAATTCCTGTTTCTTCGACACTTAATAAAGAAAAAAGCTTGGGTTCCTTTTCGCTTTGGCAACCCGAGACAAAGCAGACTGCTAACAATAAATATTTCGCTAAAAAGCGCAGTAGAATGCGATATTGTATACAAATCATCTTATAAATTTAATCACATGATATCGAAAAACATTAATTACCTTTAATTTAGTAATTCAATTATAAACAGATTATCACTACTACTCAATGAGACGAATTATTCCCATACTTACTGCACTGATACTGATACATGCATGTGCGCCTCGTCCCACTCAACAAGGAAGCTCAGGGCCACCTATGGCCCCAGATCAACTACCGATGAATATCGTTTATCTCAATGATCTGTCTGCATTTCAATCTACAGGTTCCAACTGGAATATTGCTGGTGATGTATATGCAGATTACCAGGAAAAGCATCATTTAGAAACTTCCGAGGGCACTGGTGTCCTAGTTAATATTAATACCGATGATGCCAGAGAGCATCTGTTCACCGAATGGGAACACGGCGATTTGGAATTGATGATCGATATAATGATGCCTCAAGGCTCTAATTCTGGAATTTACTTTCAAGGACGCTATGAAATACAACTATTTGATAGTTGGGGAATAGAAAAAATCAGGCATGCGGATATCGGAGGAATTTACCAAAGGTGGGATGAGACAAGACCTGAGGGAGAAAAAGGATTCGAAGGGCATCCACCCGCTATCAATGCGAGTAAAGCGCCAGGGCTATGGCAAACCCTTCATGTGCTCTTCAGGGCTCCCACTTTTGACGATGCAGGTAATAAGGTAGACAATGCAAGATTTGAATGGGTGTATCTAAATGGAGTAAAAATTCACGATGAAACAGAACTTACAGGACCTACTCGTTCGGCAGCTTTTGAAGATGAAGTTTCACAAGCTCCCTTAATGATCCAGGGAGATCATGGTCCCGTAGCATTGAGAAATATCCGATACAAAAAATACGGAGATGAGACATTGACTGTCCAGAATATGAAATACGAGGTATATGATTATGCAGGAGATGTATTACCCGAAATTGATACGCTAACACTTATTGGAGAAGGAGAAACGGATTCATTTAATGTTGCTGCACTTACCCCTCAAAGGGAGCATTTTGCGATGGATATAACTGGAGAGCTTGTCGTTCCAAGAGAAGGAGACTACTTATTTCAGACCCTTCTCGACGATGGGGGTAATCTGTATATAGATGACGAACTTGTTGTTTATAATGGCGGGGAGCTAGAATTTGAACAGTTGGGCGGTATCGTACGGCTTACTGAAGGCGTACACAAGCTCAGACTCGTTTTCTTTCAGGTTACATGGCGTGCACATGCTACTATATTTTATGAGGGACCAGAGATAGAAAAGCAAATACTGGCTTCCATAGACTTGAGCCAAAGAGGTTCAGATCCTGATCCTGTGGTAGTCACTCCAGGAGATGCTCCTGAAATGGTACGAGGCTTTATTAACTATGGTGAGGAAAAACGTACGCACGTTCTCACAGTAGGTGATCCATCAGGGGTCCACTATAGTTATGATTTGACTGAGGGAACATTGATTTTGTGTTGGAAAGGACCCTTTGCAGATGTAACAGAAATGTGGGTAAACCGGGGACACGCCCAATTACTCAAACCTGTAAATACTACTATAGAGACTACAGCGGGAGTTCCGGTAGCACTGCTGAGCGAAGCCTCCGCTGTATGGCCTGAAGAGGTTCCTTCTGACTATAAAGCTATAGGCTATACGATTAATGAGCACCAGAGGCCCGTTTTTGAATATGATTATCAGGGTATAGCGATGAGCGATGAAATATACCCCAGTGAAGAAGGAAATGCACTCATGAGGAATGTACAATTCGAATCCGATCAATCGGCAGAGGGTCTGACCTTCAGGATTGCAGTTGGAAAGGCTATCGATCAATTACCCAATGGATTGTACCGAGTAGAAGGTAAATACTACATTTCTTATGATTCTTCAGAGGATTCGGGGGAACCAGAAATCACAACTATGGGAGATCAAAAGGCCTTAATTGTACCAATTATGTTATCCAATGGTAGATCTACCATCTCCTATTCCGTAATCTGGTAATGGTCTCACTTCCTTTTTTTAATTCACGATTAAATATCTAACAATGCATATCATTTATCATATAGTCCGCTTTTTTATTACATCATTATGTTGCTGCATGTGTCTATCTACGGCTATAGGCCAGATAGACATGGCAAAAGTTGAGAATGAGTATTACACACTCACTATGATACCCGTTCCTGAGGGTATAACACTTGAGGTTGGAGGCTTAGCCTTTGACGATCAGGGAGTGTTGTATGCTTCCACCCGTAGAGGAGAAGTATGGTCCATCCAGAACCCTATGTCTACCCAACCCCGGTTCACTCGATTTGCGCATGGTTTGCATGAAGTACTGGGACTTGCTTACAGAAATGGTGCTTTGTACATGACACAAAGAGGAGAGTTGAATAAAATTCAGGACATTGATGGCGATGGTGTAGGAGATACTTACCGCACGATCTTTCGCTGGCCTTTGACGGGAAATTATCACGAATACTCCTATGGACCCAAATTTTTACCTAATGGAGATATGCTCGTTACCCTCAACCTAAGTTGGATCGGTCATGGAGCTAGTTTGACTAAGTGGAGAGGTTGGATGCTAAAAATTACAGAAGAAGGAGAGATGACTCCCATTGCTACGGGTATGCGTTCACCTGCCGGCTTTGGATTCAATGCAGCGGGAGATATATTTTATACAGAAAACCAGGGAGACTGGGTTGGATCTGGAAGAATGACACATATAGAAGTGGGGGATTTTGTAGGCCATCCTGAAGGACTCAAATGGGCATCAGAGCCGGGTTCTCCCGTTGAAATCAGTGCTGAGGATATAGATGAATCTCTGGGTCTTTCACTATATGAATACGGAGAGAAAGTCCCTGCAGTAAAAGCTCCTTGTATATGGTTTCCCCATACCATCATGGGTATATCAACTTCAGATATCTTATTAATAGAAAATGATAATCAGGTGGGTCCTTTTGCTGGACAATTACTCGTTGGCGATCAGGGACACAGTAAAATCATGAGGGTATTTCAGGAAAAGGTGGATGGCGTATATCAGGGAGCGGTATTCGGATTTCGTGAGGGCTTGGCTTCGGGGTTGTTGAGAATGATTTGGGGGCCCAATGATGAGATATATGCAGGAATGACCAATAGAGGATGGCGTTCCACGGGAAAAGAGCCCTTTGGCATCCAACGGCTTAAATGGACCGGCAAAATACCTTTTGAAATGAAGGAAATCAGAATCCTGCCTTATGGATTCGACATAGCGTTTACGCAACCTGTCAACAAAACCCTTGCACAGGATCTATCGAATTACCAGCTCACGGATTTTACCTACAAATATCACCACAATTATGGGAGTCCCGTAATTGATCAGCAGATGCGTGGTATTACGAATATTATAGTGTCTGAGGATGGATATAATGTTCAATTAGTATTAGATACTTTGCGTTTGGGATACGTATATGAGATAAAGCTCAATGATATCACTGCTCAAAATGGGAATGACCTCGTACATAACACTGGCTATTATACGCTAAACAGGATTCCTGAAGGGGATGGAAGCAGAATGATGGCTGCACGTAGCGCTTCTGATAATAGCTCTGCTGGGGCTTCCTCTGCCAAAAGAATCACAAAGATGCCAGAAGCATGGGGGGACGGACCAGATCAGGTAGTTACGTTGGGGACCATACCCGGGTTAAAATACGATCAGGAAGAATTGCGCGTACAAGCAGGGAGTAAGGTAAAGCTGGTATTTAATAACAATGATGATATGCTTCACAATGTGTTGATTGTCAAACAAGGCTCATCAGAACAAATAGGACAAATGGCAGCGAGTATGGGGTTAGGAGGCGAAGCAAGGTCCTATGTACCTGAATCGGATATGGTACTATATCACACGATCATACTAGAGCCCAATCAATCAGATGAAATTTATTTTGAAGCTCCAACAACACCAGGAATATATGAATATGTATGTACCTTTCCCGGGCATTATCTGACCATGCAGGGTAAATTGATCGTGGAGTAGGTATCAAATGTTCAAGATTGAAATTAATTATTCTGATAAATTTAATAACTGACATTTATCATCCTTTAAACCTGTTATAAGTTTAGATATTTAACTATATTTACATTGTTAATTATTATTGTAAAGTATTAAGCCCTTTAAATTATTTACCTCTCTATGAGTTTTGTAACTTATAAGAGATTTTTAGCCGTGAATCGTTTGTCAGTTAATGCTATCCTTTCTCTTATTTTGTTATTCTTGTCTTACGACTTGAATAATCTTCCTGATTTATTTTATCCTATTACCCATACTTTTGAAAAAAGCATTGTTGCTGGGGACATTTGACAATGGGTGAACAACTATAGTCAGTAAATGCATAGATGTTACAAGGAATTAATAACAATATGAATGTAATCAACTATTTGATTCTGAAAAAACATATAATCTTGCTTGTCTTTTTTATGAGTCTGATTGGCACGGTAAAGACTCAAAATTTTAAAGAAGGATGGGTTCTTTTACAAAAAGGTGATACGTTAAGGGGGTGGATTGATTTTCAAAAAAATGATAGAAATAATCGAGTCTGTAATTTTAAATCATCATTCGATAGCGAAGTAGTACAATATAGGCCTAATGATATTCTTGGATATAGAATTTTATCTTACGGGTATTATAAATCAAGTAATGTACAATTTCATGAAGGGGACCAAAATACCTATTTTGTAGAATATATTGTCAGTGGTGTGATAAGCCTAATAAAGGTAGAGGATCGTTTTTTTGTCGAGAAAGAAAAGGGGGAATTAAAGGAATTATACATAGAGGAAAAGATCATAGACAAAATAGTCGGGAATACCTCTAGAAGATATCTCCAGAAATCAACACATCATCTTGGGATACTTCGATTTATGATGAGTGATTGTCCATCTGTAGAGCAATTAATTGGCTCTGACGTAGGAATATTTGAAAAACCCTTGACCAATCTACTCAAAAAGTATCATGAATGTATAGGAGTTGACCCCATCATTTATAAGGAAAAACTACCCTGGACCAAGATATTAGTTGGAATGAGAGCAGGAGGATTTTATTCAAACTTACAATTTAATGATCCCTCTGTGTATAGAGTTATCAGAGAACCAGGTAGCATTGATGGTTCAGGGCCATTTGGAGGTCTTTTCGTAGAAATTGTATCGCCAAGACTGAACAATCGGTTATCTATAATCCTAGAAGGGCACATAAGCTATAATAAATTTAAAGCATTTTATGAGGATACAGACCTTTTTACCAGATACTATGAAACAGATTTCGAAGTCTTGGCATTAAACGTCCCTTTTGGCTTGAGACATAATTTTCAAATAGGAAATATGTGGTCCCATATAGAATTAGGGGGATTTTATAGAAGAAACTTGACATACAATACTTCTTATATCATTGAATCCTTAAGAGACTTACCCTATTTGTCCAATATTGAAGTGGATACAGAATTGGGAGAGGCATTTCAACCTGTAAAAAGTAATACAGGTATTTGGGGAGGTATTGGTATAAAACCTAATATTGGATTTCTCAAAAATTTATCGATTGACATTAGATATGAAAGAAACACTGTAGTATTGGATGAACTTCGCTCAATAATCTCTCCAAAAAATATCAATGAAAACAAAATAAATAATATCAAATTTTCAATCGGATGGATATTTATAAATTAAATGAAATCATTTCCGATGAAAATAGGGCAAAAATATTTTTGTGTTATGAATAAACAGTTTCTTACTCATTTTACTATTCTACTCCTCTCAATAACACTAATTTGTGCTTGTATAGATGAAGAACTTCAAGATCGTGAATTCCCAAGGTTAATTTCAATTTCAGTAGAGAATATTGAAGACAGTAGTGTGACATTTTCTGGGGAAATATTTCGAATGGGAACTGAAACCATCATAGATCACGGTTTTTTATGGAACACATATGCAATGTCTACACTAGAACATTCACCAGAAGTCTCACTAGGCGATCGACAAAAAATCGGTGAATTTTCTGCTACTATCACTGGTGGCATGAAAAAGGGGGTGAGTTATTATGTGAAAGCATACGCACTAACAGAGTCATATTTAGTCTTTAGTCCGCCAGTATTATTTGAAAGTAAAGGTAGCTCCGCCCCAGTTATTGATTCATTTTCTCCATCCGAGGGAGTTACCGGGGCCGAGATTACGATTAAAGGGATAAATTTTTCACATTCTGGTTCATTTCCAGATATTGAAGTATTATTTAATGATGAAAAGGCCAATATATTAAATTCTGATTTGACAGAAATCACGTGCAAAGTACCTCTTACTTTGGTAGAAAAAGTATCTCAGATCTACGTGAAAGTAGATGATAAGATAGCAAAAGCCTCTGATACCTTCTTACTAATTGATTAGGTCTCATTATATAACTATCAAAGACCATATTACTTGATAACCGTAACTCTATAAATTTCTCACTATCATCTACCTGATTAATGTCACATACCCCGAAACCTGCTTAACATCCCCATCTGGAAATACTATATCTGCCACATAATAATACACACCACTTCCTGCCGGCTCCCCATTGCGGTTGCCTTTCCATCCATGTTGTGGATTATTAACCTGCCCTTCTTTTCTTTCAAACACTGTATTTCCCCATCGGTCAACTAATCGAAAGGTTCTAAAAGTAGCGATCGTTCTTCCCTGAAGATAAAAGATATCATTAATTCCATCTCCGTTGGGAGTAAAAACATTGGCAATTTGTAGTTCTCGGGGCTTTTCCACGTTGATGACAATGGTATCACTTACCAGACAACCATTGACATCTGTCAAAGTAAGACTAACTGCGGTGGAATTGATCCAGGTCCCAATAAGTTGTTCGCAATCTGTGCAATCAAACACCAACGAGCTATCAGCCTCCCACAACAAGGTATAAGGTCCGGGAATATTTGTGTTAAAAGAAAGTGTAGCTTGCTGGCCTTCTTCTACTGACTGATCTGGCCCCAGATCCACTGAAAGCGGAACACTCGATCTCTGTACAAGTGTGGAATCTGTCAACACCTGGCAATCATTCTTCACAGTAAGCGAATACCATCCCGCTTGTTTTGCGGCGATAAAAGGTAAAGAATCTCCCGTATTCCAAAAGTAATCAAGGGTAGCGTTAGCAGGTTGGATTGTTGGAAGAAGAATGGCTGAGTCCTCACAAATATATACAGATTCAGGAAGTGACAGCATGAGTGGACTTCCAGATAACCTGGAGGCGTCATCCTTTATTTCTGTTAGCGGATTGTCGGATAATTGTGTTTGCCCAACCCCTACAGGAAACGGCCCCAGGGAAGCTTGTGTCTCCCATGATGAAAAATCTTTCGTTTGGGTTGTCAATTCTACAATAAGCGAATCTCTTCCCAATACAATCTCTCTCATCATAATTTCTATGATCCGAGTATCTTCATGATAATTTACCGTTGACAAGAAGGGTTGATGAATGATCTCTTTTAATACTAACTGTTCATCCAATGTATCTCTCAATACTATATTTCCTTGTCCCGTTCCCATTTTATTGACAAACTCATATCTCACGCGTATGGGTTCACATCCTGCAGAGGTATCAGGGCTTACCTCTTTAAAAAAGTCAATAGAATAGGGACAAGAACATCCGGCTGTAAATTCTCCTTTGGGAATCTCAACCCTACTCAAAAGCTCTCCTGTAAATTTGTTGAACTCATAGAGAAAGTTGTCGGGACTGTCATCACCCGCTCTATTACCCATTCCAATCAACAATCCGCTTTTGTCCAAGAAAACTGCACTCAACTGTCCAACTGTTGGAAGTGAGACAGAAAAGTAATTATTAGCCGTCCCACCTTGTCCCATGATGATCGTTTGCTTCGATTTCCTATCAAAGGACCTGATGGAGCCATAAATAGGATCATAGGCAATATCATCGATTTGCATGTCTGTAAATGAAACAAAGGCCATGCGCCCTATTCGGTAATTACTGCCACGCAACTGTATATTAAAAATACTTTCGGCAATACCCGTTTCCTTATCTTGGCCTACCAGGAAAAAAGTATGACCACCAGGAACTACATCTCCAGCAAAAAAATGATATTCTGCCGTATCAAGTCCACGCTCTACCAGCGAAACCAGTTCTTCAACTTCTCCATTTGAATCGATTCTAATCAGGGTAAGATCAGGTTGTGTAATGCCATATATATAGTTATCCTGAACTCTGTAACCAATGGGCTTGACCACATATCCCAAATCTGTAACCATCTCCTCAAATTTCCAACTATTCGCAATACTATCTCTGTATGCTTTTATCAAAGCACTATTGGAAGCTCCATTGGGAATTCTTGTCAGATAAAGACTATTATCACAAATAAAGGGTTGAGAATGAGAGGAATACCCCAGCATCGCTAATACCAAAAATATGTATAGTCCCCTCCTTTTCATCTGATATCACTTTACCTTTTACTAATGTTCTCCGATAACACCTGTTCCTCAAAAGAAAGATCTGAAATCAGCATATTCACGTGTTTTTCCCCAGGGTAAACGATGATCCTGCGGTTTCCTGTAACATTTACATAAGCAATGCCTTTTTCAGGATGTTCCATTCTGATAAATTCATCTCCAAACCATTGAGAGATATATCCGAGCGTTTCCTGTAATAGCGTATCGACACTGTAACTTGCATTCCAGGGAGCAAAAGCTGTGTAAGTGAATGTCACCGGCATCTCATATACTTTTCCTTCGTGAAATTCAGGATAAAAATTCATTCTGGTAGCTTTTCCATTGAGTTCAAAACGATGCTCGACGGTTGTGTTCATGGCTCCATGATACAACAAACTATCATTATTTAACTCCCAACACTTCCCATAAAACTCCTTCGATGACATTCCTAGTTCTAAGCCAAAAAACAGGTCGTTAACTATTTTCCCACTGGAAAGCTCTCTTTTTAGCATTCTCTCATATTCGCTATCGCAGCTTTGTAGAAAAATAGAAATTATAGAGAGCGCCACAATTTGTAGAAGCCTAATTCTCATATTCCATGTATTTTAATCTTTTCAATCTTAAAAACGCAATGTTTAAATAGGTCGATCATGTTCAAAAAGTGGGAGGACAATATATCATTATAAATTATATATCAGAATCCCCCTGCAGAGAAGGATATTGCATTGGAGAGGGGGACGTCAGGGGGTGAATACAATAAGTGAAGATGATTTTTTCATCTTATAGTCCATAATCATCCCCCTACTCCCACCGTTATATACACATATCGGATTCTTTGACCTTCTCTATCAGCACAATTCTCGGCTGCAAGGGGCTTACGTTTGTTGTATTTAAATATGTCTACCCACTTACTTATCATTTCTTAATCAATTAGTTGTGTATTACTCTTCCCATTCAAATACTTGAACACTGTCATTATTTCTAGCCACCCAAATCGTGGGTTTGGAGTCCAGATCGAGCATCATGATATCTCTGATTTCTCCCTCTACCCAAAAGCCCGATTCCTGAAGAGGAATAGTTGTAAATCCACCTTTTCCATCACCAGTTAAATATACTCCATGGTCTGCTGCATATATTCCGACTTCAGGTTTTGACCTGTGAAAATTACCTCCCATCAAGACATCCTGATGCCCATCGCCATTATAATCATGTACTAAAATACCATACATAGGAGCTAATTGTGCCTCAATAGGGAGCGGTTGTATCTCATATCTTCCATTTCCCTGACTGAGCAATACTGAGGTCCTTGTTTCATTTACCTTGAGCACTCTGGCACCCTCCAACTGCTCCTCAGAAAACATATCTGCTATAGTTTGCTCTTTATAATTCTCGTACTTGAGGTACTTTTTCTTCAGCACTGGAAGTTGTTGTATCAGATCATGGCGCAGTGCTAAGGGATAAGACGCTTCACCATTGTAAACGGTCAATATCTGCTCCGCACGACCATTCCCATCAAAATCATTGATAAACATAGATACAGGCTTAGCAGTATCAGATTTGAAACGGGTATTCAGCCCATGATTTCCTACAATAAAATCCGTCCATCCATCTTCATTAAAATCTCCAGGCATAAGACAAGTCCAAAATCCCTGAGCTACGTGGAGCCCAGACGCTGCCGTGGCATTGATAAACTTTCCTCCCTCATTTTTCAATACCGTTACGGGCATCCATTCTCCTGAAATCATAAGATCTACATCCTCATCTTGATCATAGTCTTCCCAGCGGACATCTGTAATCATCCCTATTTCTTCGAGATCTGGAGCCACCTTCGGTGTGACATTTGTAAACATACCGCTTCCATCATTTTCGAGAATATATCCATTTACCGGAAAACCATAGAAGAAGGGTCTTAACCTTATTCCTACAAACAGGTCCATATCTCCATCCTTATCATAATCAGCGGGATGTATACAAGAAGAACTCTCAAATTTTCCCGCAGGGAGTATCTGATTGGACTTTGTAAACCTTCCCCTGCCGTCATTTATATACAGACGATCAATCAATGCACTCGAACTGGTAGGATACTCATTTCCTCCACTGGCTACATACAGGTCCGGGTCGCCATCGCCGTCTGCATCAAAGAATTCGCAGTCCATATCCTCCGATAATTTATCCTGTTCAAATAATTCTTTATTTGTGGAGCGGAATTTCCCATTCTCAAGCTGAATAAATAAGGTTCCCGGAGAATCTTTAGCCCCTCCAATGTAAATATCTTCTCTCCCATCCTTATTAACATCTGCTTTGCACATTTTAGGCCCTTCATTGGATAACATATGATAAATCAGTCGGTCCCGATCAAAATCTGTAAAACTATTTTCGCGATGTTCATATTCTATCTCAACTTCTGAGGTAATGTCTCTGAATAGTTGCTGACCCTCAGTGAATCCTATCTTCGTTACAGATTGAGATGCAGCTTTAGCATCCTTCTGATCCAAGGTCAATGTCTGGTTGGTAGGCACATTCATCATCAAAGTTATTCTCCCATCAGGCCAATCTACCTTTACTGTATCTACATTCTCTATATTGCCCAAGCCAAAATTGGGGCGAAAGTCCATCGTAGATTCAAATCCACGCATAGGCATTTGCTCCTGGAAATATTTTTCCCCATCATGTATCAATGTGATTTGTGTTCCCAATGCAAACGTGTTTGTTCCTTCACCTATCAGATGAAATTTTAAATAGTGGTGATCAGGGTACAGGTGTTCCGTTTCATTGCGATAGACAAAGGGAGGCATATTAGTGTTATTGATGACCAAATCCAGATCACCATCATTATCCAAATCCCCGTAAGCAGATCCATTGGAAAAACTGGGAGTTCCCAGCCCCCATTCCGCAGCTTTATCCTCAAATAAGGGAAAACCAGTTGTTCCAGCCTGATTTTGGAAAGCATAATTCGGCAAGGGATTGGAGGGAATCACATCTATCAACTGTTTGAAGTTGACACTGTCTTTTGTGATAATTTTTCGCACCGTTCTGGGATCGGCTATGAAGTTGATATAATCCTGGTCTGTAAGATCCTGAACAATGCCATTGGCGACAAAAATATCTTTCCACCCATCATTGTCAAGGTCCATGATCAATGCCCCCCAGCTCCAATCAGTAGCGAAGGTTCCTGCTAGTCTTCCTATTTCACTGAAAATAACACCTTGAGGCTGATTGAGGTCCTTCTCTGGGTATAATCTGTTGTGGTAAGAAGAAGAAACCTTATAAGGTGCAGGTCCCCTATTGAGTTGCAGCACATTTCGCGTAAACTGACGATAATAACCATTTTTGACATTCGCCTGATATTTGTCCCAGTTCTCAAAAGTAGTTTTGGTTTTCATACGAGCGTCATCCCGGGGAAGCATATCCGTCACAAAAATTTCAGGATATCCATCATTGGAAATATCTGCAATATCGGCTCCCATCGAAGCCCCACTCAATTCCTGGATTTGTTGTTCTAGTGATTCAGAAAAGGTCCCATCCTGGTTGTTGAGATAGAGGTAATCACGTTCGAAAAAATCATTGGACACATAAATATCCTGCCATCCATCTCTATTAATATCCGCCACAGATACCCCCAACCCAAACCCTATAATGCTACCATAAATACCTGCTTCTTCACTCACATCTACAAAGTGATTTCCTTCATTCCTGTACAATTTATTTCCCCCCAAAGAGTCTCGTTCATATCGCTGATTTTTTCTTAAATCAAAGCTACCTATCGGTCGAAAAGAATTATTTAATAAGTAGCAATCAAGGTCTCCGTCTTTATCATAATCAAAAAAAGCAGCATGTGTAGAAAATCCCATATCGGCAATTCCGTATTCATGTGCCTCTTCTGAAAAGGTAGGATAGCTCACTCCATTATCATTTTTTTCTATCCCCTGATTGATAAATAATTCGTTGTACCTATTCTCACCACTGGGCTTACCGGATTTACATAAATACAGATCCACTTGTCCGTCGCCATTAATATCTGCAAAGCTGGCCCCAGTCACCCATACGCCTTCACGCATAAGACCCGACGCTTCGGTAACATCTTCAAACTGGAAATCTCCCTTATTGATATACAATCGGCCGGTCTTCATATTTCCACAAAAATATATATCCAACAACCCGTCATTGTTAACATCTGCCAGGGCTACCCCTCCTCCATTGTAAAAATTGCGATACGTATAGATGTTAAATTCTTTGCTATAAGTAAGCTCATTTACAAAGTCAATACCTGTGTGAGAGGCAGGCAGATTTGTAAATAAGGTATCAGAATGATGAATGTTGGAATCACAAGCTGTGGTCAACGTTATGATAAAGATTAAAATATATCCTATCCTACACATAATCCAATTTCTTTATTAAAGATACTCAATCTATATGTTTTTTTCTGTTATCAACAAGTGCAGCAGGGCAAACGCATTAAAATCATTATCAGCTGCTAGTCAGTAGCTTAAGTTAGTTCAATATATAAATATGTTAATCATAATTAACTAACAATGAATTATTTATAAAATTTGGTGCGTTTGCCCTGTAAATGCAGATTTAATTGTGCATGTATTGATTAATAAGAAAGCAAGTAACCAGGTTACTTGCTTTCTACTCATTAAATATCAGAAACTAAAATAAAACTACTTACGAATATTGAGATGCGTAAGGTCGAGCCTCTATGGTTCCCCAAAACTACCCTATTTCTCAATAGTAGGTTCTAAATATTAGTACCCGGGATTTTGTCTCAGGTTATCATTCGCATCTAGCTGTGGAGTAGGTATAGGGAATAGCTTTCTAATTTCAGCATCAGAAGCGGGTTTAAACTCCCAGGTATCACCCCATACACCAAAACGAATCAAATCCTGACGACGTACAGCTTCCATAAACATTTCACGTCCTCTCTCAGCCAGCAACTCATCAAAGGTAATGGATGTATAAGGATCTAGACCAGCACGCTCATGAACTTGGTTAATAATCGCCAATGCTTCGGCATCTCCTTCTCCATTCAGACGCATCAAAGCCTCAGCTTTTGATAACAAGATATCTGCGTAGCGATAAATAGGGAAATCATTGTCTAAGTTCTCTGTAGCGCCAGATAGATACTCAAATTTAGCTGCTCTTACGCCTGCCTGACGAAGTGCTCCAGGAAAATGTTCGTTAATTTCAGGAGTAAACGTCAATGGAGGACCATCAGGATCAGACTCTTCTGCACCGTTATCAATGATACGAGAACCATCAGCAGCAAACTGAGGACCTGCCAAAAAGCTTTGCTTACGTACATCATCATCTGAATAAGAGTTATAAAACTCTTGAAGCGTACAATACCCATTCCAGGGTTGGAAGGTCAAGTCAAATGTAAACTGACTGTTGTAGTGTAGCGTCATCGCTGGGATATTGAATCCTCCGTCAAATACTCTATCGTATACCTTCACAAAAATATTTTCAGAAGAACCAGCATTGTCAGCACTGAAGTTTGAAAAATAGTTAGACTCTAATGCAAAATTACCTGAATTGATAATTTCATCTGCTTGTGTAATCACATCGTTCCACCTGGGAGTTCCTGTATACACCTCAGCATTTAAGTACATCTTGGTCAACATTGCATGTGCAGTCCACTTGTTCATACGTCCATATGCTGCACCTCCATTCTGATCGGTTATCAAATTAATATTTGCCAAAATCTCGCTTTCGATGAAATTGAATACTTCAGTTCTGGAGCTATTAGTAGGAGGATCTAAGACTTCGAAGCTTGTTACAATGGGTACATTTCCAAATATATCCATCAGTTGGAGGTAGAATAACGCGCGAAGTACTCTCAGCTCGGCAATAAACGCGTCAGAACCTTCAGCATTCAATGCTGAAAACTGTTCAATTACACGGTTACAAGAGTTAACCCCACCAAACAGGCTATTCCAGGAATTGTCCAACCAAGGTTCTGTAGGTGTCCATTCGTGTCTGTGACATCTCAGCCAGATACCCCCATCAAACCAGTCCTGGCCTCTTTGAGGAATAATAAATTCATCTGTACTGACCTCTTGAGTAGACCATGTACCATTATGTCCACCCCAGTTGTTACCCAATCCAGAATACGCACCACCTAATGCAGAGATAAACTCCTCATCAGTGTTGAAAAAATTATCTGATGTTACCTGATCAAACACTTCTTCATCCAAGTCTGTACAAGAAGTGTACATCCCTATTATGAAGAAGGTGAGTATTAATATTTTGCTATATGAAAAAATCTTTTGCATAGTAGTTGGTTTATTTTCTTAGGTTTCTAATTTAAAAACTGATATTTGCTCCTAGTGTTACCCCACCAGCTACGAAATACGTATTTCTTCGGTCAATACCAGGTGCTAATGGATTATCACCATCAATAAGTCTTACCTCCGGGTCAACACCATTGTAACCTGTAATAGTGAATAAATTTTGACCGGTTACGTATACACGTATTTTGCTAAACAGATCTTTATTTTCTATTGGGAATGTATATCCAATGGTTGCATTATCCAGTCGTACGAAGTCACCATCCTCTACGTGGAAGCTAGAGAATTTAGGTGCATCTGTGAGGTTTCTAACTTCCGTAACGGTAGCTGGTGCATTATACGTTGTCATAGAAGATGGAGCCTCGTAGAAAGCTCTGAATGTATTGATGATATCGTGCCCAAATTCACCACGGATAAATATATTGACATCAAAATTTCCAATATTAAGGGTATTACTCCAGCCAATTTGCCAATCCTGCACTCCCGACCCAATGACAGCACGGTCTTCATCTTCCCCTGGGTTTCCATCTCCATCCGTATCTGCGTGTATCCACGAGCCATCATCGGCAATGCCTTCGTATACCAAGCCCCAGAGCTGTCCAATAGGTTTTCCTTCTTCCACACGTAAAAGAGGAGTACCATTTTGACCAGGCGATCCCAGATTCGAAATGTCGTCAAAACCTTCACCAATATATTTTTCTAGAGTATTATCAATGAAGTATGTGAATGCCACATTGGTGTTCCATGTGATATTGGGTTTATCAATGATATCATATCCTATAGCTGCTTCAAACCCTGATTGACTAATCTCACCTACATTGGTCCACGTCTGTGGGGCCAAGTTTGGAGGAACAGGTACATCCAATAGTACGATGGCATCTACGGTAGTACTGTTATAAAAATCAAGGCTACCATTCAATCTATAGTTTAGCATATTGAAGTCAAGTCCTACACTGATGTCCTGCTTGGTTTCCCAGCGAAGATCTGGATTTGCATTACGCTGCGGGCCATAAGCAACGGTAAAATCACCATTGAAGAAAAAGTTACCACTAGGCTGAAGCGTCTCTAAAGAGAAGTAGCTTCCAATAGGCTGCGCTCCTGTTTCTCCGTATCCACCTCTAAGTTTCAAGAAGTCTACTCCAGGTATCTGGAAGAGATTACTCAAGGTAACTGCTCCACTAAACCCGGGGAAGGTACCCCACTTGTTATCTTCTCCAAAACGCGTAGAACCCTCCTGACGAACTACTGCTGAGAAATAATAGGTATCATTATAGCTCAACTCTACACGACCAAATCCAGCAATGAGTTTATTGTTATTTTTGTAACTAAAAACATTTCCCAAACCATTGTTAAAGTCTGCAGCCGCACCCAGGTTATTGAATCCAAAGGCATCTGTAAGGAAATCACCTCCACTAGCGTTAAACCCTTCGTTGGTAAACTCTTGATAAGAATATCCTACGATAACTCCCAAATCCCAGTCTCCATAGTCTCTGTCATAAGCCAACGTTGTTTCAAAGAGTTCCTGTCTGGAAAGATCTGATCTGCGTAATGCAAAACCATTTCTATCTGCCCCCTGTCCCCTACTTAGCTTACTGACAAACCTACTCGGGTTAAAATTAGTACGCTGCTGAGAATACTTAACTCCAGCGACTAATCCAGGAAGTACTTCTAATTTACCATCAATACTTCCCAATATAACGTTTTGCTGAAATTCGTTGTCAATTTGTTCATTTTGCGCTACAGGGTTAAAGAAGTCAAACAGATCCTGCTGGAAGTATCCTCCCCAACGTTCAAACTCAGGAGCAGAGCTTCTTACCGGAGCAGTAGGGTTGTAAATAATTGCATATCGGAATGCGCCATCTTCTCCAAATTGCCCTCTTCTCATGGTAGACGTCAAATTCAGGTTGATGGTAAGCTTATCGTTTAAGGCCTTCTGCTGTAGATTTAGACGTCCATTTATTTGTTCAAATCCCGTTCTAATAGCAACACCCTCTATGTCGCGAAAGTTGACTGATGCACGATAGCTCGTCTGGTTAGTTCCTCCTGAGAGAGATAGGTTATGAACGTGCGTAATTCCCGTACGCGTAAGCTCATCTACCCAATCGGTATCAGAACCGAAGTCCTGTGTACCAGGGAAAGACAAAAATTCGTCTCTATCCAACACTTCAGTAGTGTTAGCTACATACTCCGCCGTTACAAATCCATTGTAATCCACCGTAGATGTTCCGGGAAGACCTTTCTTCGTAGTGATAATCAATACCCCAGAAGCTGCCTGTGTACCGTAGATAGCAGCTGCCGTTCCATCCTTCAAGACGGTCATATCTGCAATGTCATTAGGGTCTACAGAGTTTAGATCTGCATTTAGTACTCCATCTATAATGATAAGTGGAGAAGAATTGGCTCCTAACGTTCCCAATCCTCTCAAACGGATGTTGAATCCCTGATTTGGATTACTACCTGGACGAGATATGGTTACACCTGCAACTTTTCCCTGAATCAATTGTGCGGGATTATTCACATTGCCCTGGTTAAAATCTTCTGAGTTTACACTCACAATCGCACTACTCTTCTCTTCCTCTCTTTGAGTAGTATAACCTGTAACAATAACCTCATCCAGTGTTCCTACACTGGGTTCAAGTACGACGTTGATTTCTTCCTGGTCTCCTACTTCTACCTCCTGTGTAGTAAATCCATAATAGGAAAAAACCAATGCAGAGGAAGCATCAGGAACACTCACTGAGAAAGCACCCTCTCCATCTGTATAAGCACCAGTAGTAGTACCTTTTATTAACACTGCTACACCCGCTATAGGGGCATTATCCTCCGCGTTGGTAACTGTTCCCGTTACCGTACGCTGCGCCAACCCGAGTGTCGTCAATAGACATACAAACACGAACCCGAGTAGCGACTTTTGGATCACATGTTTGGAATAGTAGTTTAGTTTCATACGCAATAAGTAGTTCAAGTAATAACTAGTTAGTTGAAAAGAGAAGCTGCGATAAGCGGCAACTAAGGGTGATGCCCGAAGCAACATTGAATTGACTAGTATTATTGGTACCCTTTTCTTAGCATCGTAGTAATAGTCCCTAACTTTCACAATTTCTCAAAAAAATAACAGATCGTTTTAAAATTTAAAAAAAGGCTGATAGTTTGTTTTGAAATATTTTAATCATTACTAACAATTCGTTTACAAATCATCAATAAATAGAATTGTACCTTCTATCAAAATTTGATTTTTTTTCCTGAAAAAACAAGATATATCTGACTGACAATCAGGCATTTTTAGCGAAATCGATTACGTAAACGTTTACGTAATCGATTTCGATTCAATCTTTTTTAAAAAAAAATTGTTAACTTATAATTAACAAAAAGCTTTATTAGGGAGGTAACCGTTATGGGGAAATATCAAGTCACATTGGCTGACCTAGCCAAGGAGTTAGGCATTAGCACAGCAACTGTTTCGCGTGCATTAAAGGATTATCCAGATATCAGCGCAGCTACGAAACGCAAAGTCCTGGATTTAGCTGCTGCACGGAATTATCACCCCAACAGCATTGCTGCCAGCCTACGAAAACAGGAAACGCGAATCATAGGCGTGATTGTTCCTGAAATTGTCAACAATTTTTTCTCCAATGTCATCAAAGGGATTATGGAAGTCGCCTACGATGTGGGATATAGAGTCATGATCTGTCAATCGGATGAATCCTATGAGAAGGAAGTAACAGATGCTAAAGCACTGCTTGCCAGTAGAGTAGATGGTCTACTGGTATCCCTGGCACATGAAACCGTCATTTATGACCACCTCAAGGAATTTAAAAGATCTGGAATACCTCTGGTCTTTTTTGATAAAACCTGTGAAGAGATGAAAGACACCTCTAAAGTTGTATCCAATGACTATCAAGGTGCTTTCCATGCTGTCGAACACTTGATTGAACAAGGATATCGCAGAATTGCACATATTCGAGGCCCTTTGGTCGCCACTAATGCCAAAAACCGTCTGAAGGGGTATATGGATGCCATGGCTAAACACCATTTGCCCGTAGATGAATTTATGATTATCGACGGAGAAGCATTGACGTTTGAATTTGCCCATCACCTGGGAAAAATGCTGGGGATGAATAAATACAATATTGATGCGATTTTTGCTGTTACAGATATTGTCGCACTGGGTGTGATCAAAGGCCTTAAATCGCAGGGCTACAAAATCCCAGAAGATATTGGAGTAATCGGTTTTAATGATTGGTACATGTCTACAGTAATCGACCCTCCATTGAGTTCTGTAGCTCAGCCCAGTTTCGAAATAGGAAAAAAATCAGCAGAAATACTCTTAAACGAAATTGCCGTTATCAAACAAGGGTTGGTACCCGCTTACCAGACGGTAGTGCTAGATACGGAATTAATCATACGAGAGTCATCCACTGTTCATAGGGCTGAGGAGATGATTAAGTAAGACATCATTGATGATGTTTCATCATCATTTGTGGTGTTCGGTCAAAACTAAATGTAGTATAAGCCCTCTTCCGTGGTGTGGCTTCGCCTTGAATGATTGTATATGCTTGATTTACGTCTACATGTTGGATGATTTGGACTGTGTTATCTTTATCCGGCCATAGAATGCGTATATGATCTATCATTTTTGTTTGCCCCAGGCCCATTTCAAGTTGAAGAGAAGAAGAACCAAAACTCCCACCTGTCGATACAGTATGATGAAATATGTGAGATTGGTTTGAATCTGATACAGTGTGAACTTGGACCCTTGCGCCTATTGCCGATCGATTGGCCTTGGTCCCCACTAGTTTTAGCGTAATCCAGGTATTGTCATTGCCTGGATTTTCCATCAATGCATTGGGAAAAATATCACTTTCTACCGCTCCTCCGAGTACCGTATAAATATCCTGGTCTCCATCGTTATCAATATCTGCAAAGCTGACAGCATGGCCTTTCTGTATATAGCCTAACCCACTACTGAAGGTGATGTCCTGAAACCATTTTCCCTCATGATTACGGAAGGCAAGGTTAGGAACTATAGACCTTAAATCAGGTGCCCCTGTGCCAATATAGCAATCTAAATAACCATCACTGTCGAAATCGCCAAAATTTGATCCCATTCCATATATGGGTCTTTGTAGACCATAGGCCTTAGTCATATCCTTAAACGTTCCATCTCGGTTATTGATATATAACTTGGGAAAGGTTCGATCATTCGCCCTAGATATATAGTGCATCCCTTCATCCCAAGCGACCTGAAACATCCTATCCGGTGGATAGGATACGACAAATATATCCTGCCATCCATCATTGTTTACATCCCAAAACCACGTAGGAAAGCTATGAATAGGTTCAGATACTTGAAATTGTGCTGATTGTTCTTCAAAAGTCCAGTCATCCCACGTATTCCCTCCCATATTGACGAATAACTTATTTTTTCCATCGAGGATAGATATATACAAATCTGGATATCCATCGTTATTTACATCTCCCCATGAGACACCTTTAACGTATTCGTTAACCTGAATTCCTACACTTTGGGCTAATTCTGTAAAAGTTCCATCCCCATTACTGACAAACAATTCTGATGGAAAATCCTGTTCTGGCCCACCTTCATTCCCCACAAATACATCCAGCCAGCCATCCAGATTGATATCTGCCCAGGAAGCTGTCTGAGTTGGTTTGAGTGAATATAGACCTGTTTCATGTGTTACATCTTTAAACTTGCCATCACCCAGATTTTTCAGCAGCGAATTGGGGTGTGTTCCTTCTTTTCCCAGCCATCCTCCCCGCAATACCAATAAGTCTGCTAATCCATCATTATCATAATCAGCATGTACCATGTTGAGTCCACTAACTATCCCTGCTAATCCACTCTGTGAGGTTTGATCCTGAAATGTGCCATCACCCTTATTTAGGAAAACGCTAATTTGATCATCTAATCCATATGAACTAGCGATAATATCCAACCAACCATCATTATTAAAATCTTCCACACAGGAACCACCTGATAGTTCATTTACATCAATACCCAATCCCAGTGCTACATTTACAAAGGATAAATCAGAGGGAATAGAATCTGATAATATTCCCTGGATAAGAAATTTTTCAGGTACCAGTTCAGGATATTCTCCCAAGGTCATGTAGGCAATATTTAGCAACCATTTTGACTGGTAGTCTTTGGGGAATTGCTCTAGAATTTTTGAATAAATTTCAATGGCTTTTTCTGAACCCTCTCTCAATGAATGTATACCATCTCCTTCTATAGGCATTACACATGATGCGGCACTATGGTGATCTATACAGTTTTCCCATTCCCCTTTTCTCATGTAAGCAATAGCTAGTAAATCCCAAAATTGACGGGATTTCATATTCATATAATCTATAGATTGATCCTGTTCTTCTAATAAGCGGCGAATTTTGACTATCGCTTCAGTATTTTTTCCCGCATAAAGTAGTTCTCTGATATGAAGATATAAGAACATAAGGAATTCATCGGGTTCTGCCTTGGCCGCTTGTTGCAAGTAGAATTCCGACATCTGCAGATTTTGGTGTGTGTATTGCCCAGGTTCTGCAGACCGATAAATCCTGGCAAGCTCGCGCTTCATATTCCCGTTCTGCTCCCAGGGACTCACATCGCAACTAATTACCACAACACACATCAACAACATCCAATATTTACATACCATATCCATATCTTCTATTCCGTAAATTTCAACAGTAATTATTATTTTTTCCTATATACTCTTGCCTCCCAGGGCTGCATTTCTTCTGCGATGATTTCGTCAAAATGATAATTTGTCAATTCCAGTACATCGTCTGTATCTGGAGAGATTGGCATTTTCTTTTTAGAAACATTCAATATGATCCTCAAATGATCATTTTTCCAAATCCTGTCATATATCACCATTCCTTCAGCATTCTTCACCTTTACTAACGAACCATATATCAAAGCCTCATTGGATTTACGATACGTTATGACTTTCCTGTAAAAGTTGAGAATGGAGTCAGTATCCGTTTCCTGGTCGGCTACATTGATCTGGTGAAAATTCGGATTGACCAAAATCCAAGGCTGAACTTCCGAGAAACCAGCATACGATGTATCATCCCATTGCATAGGGGTCCTTGCGTGATCCCTTGCCTGCGTGCGTGCATGTTGCAATAATATCTGGCATTCATTGCCCTCTTCTTGTGCGATGTGATAGGAATTGAGCATCTCGATGTCTCGATATTCATCAATTGTATGAAATGGGGCATTGGTCATTCCAATTTCATCACCTTGATAGATGGTTGGTGTGCCTCTTAAGGTCAACAATAAGGTAGCCAATAACTTAGCAGAAGGCTTCCAGTATTTTCCATCATTCCCAAAGCGAGATACCATTCGGGGAAAGTCGTGATTGCCCAGATATATACTCCCCCATCCTTTCTCTCCCAGCGTTTGATCCCATTCAAAAAAGATTTCAAAAAATTCTGTCCATGTCCATTTCCGGGGATCTAATCTCCCCCCCGGGCCATGGTCTATAAACATATGATCGAAATGAAAGAACATATTGATTTCATTTCTCTCCTCTGATACATACTCCAATGCTTTATCATTTGGTACACCTACCCCTTCACCCACACTCAGTACATCATATTTACTAAATACTTCTCTATGCATTTCCTGAAGGAATTCATGTATACGAGGACCATTTGCATAGATCTCTCGTATGACCTTTGGAAAATCTGTCATATCTGAATCATGGAAGCTCTGTTTTTTGGAGAATAAGGAAAAAACATCCATCCTAAATCCGTCTACTCCTTTATCCAGCCAAAAGCACATGAGTTCATACACTTCTTTCCTCAATTCAGGATTTTCCCAATTAAGATCAGGCTGCTTTGGGGTAAATAAGTGTAAATAATATTCTTTAGTGGTTTCATCCCATGTCCAGGTACTTCCCCCAAAAAATGATTGCCAATTGTTAGGAGGTTCTCCATTTACTGGTGGCTTCCAAATGTAATAATCTCTGTAAGGATTAGCCTTTGACTTTCTCGATGCCTGGAACCATTCGTGTTCGTCTGAAGTATGGTTGACGACTAAATCCATGAGCAAACGCATATTTCGTTGATGCAATCCTTCTAATAGCTCATGGAAAACTGCCATATTCCCAAACTCTGTCATGATATCATAATAATCGCTGATATCATATCCATTATCTTCATTAGGGGACTTATAAATCGGACTTAACCATATTATATCTACACCTAAAGAATATAAATAATCGAGTTGATTGACAATCCCCTGTAAATCACCGATGCCATCTCCATTACTGTCTGAAAAGCTTCTAGGATATATCTGGTATATAATACCCTCTTTCCACCACTTTTTTTGCATATCTACCCGTTATTAAATGTTAGGAAATTACAACTATCAGCCTTTTTTTGTATTTTCCTATCTGCTAGCGGGTACAACGTTTTGTCCAATTAGCCTTCAATTTACTCCATTCTCCTTAAACAGAAATCAAAATCCCTATTTTTTTTCTGATATTGTTAACAGATTTTTTTATTTTAATATTGACTATGAATAAGGGTTGTAAGGGTGCTAATTTATTGATCTTAATGATCCTATTCTTTCTGCCCCTATTACTTCAAGGACAGACGTCAAGGAGTATCCCCCCTATCAAGCAGAAGAATACAGCCTTAACCCCCGATGGTTTAAAGGCCTTAAATGCTTGTGTCAACTATATTAATGAAATAGTTTATCAAACACGTTGGTTGCAACAAGGCTTGGTAGCATATAATCTACATGCAAATTATTTTCATGGCGTAGACTTTTCATCAAATGAAGCGGATGGAAATCTTACCTTTTCTGCACCAAACTTCAACATGACAGATAGTATAACCCGATTGGCCAGAATGGGGATTTCAAATCTACCAACCAAATATCAAAAAGAATTGGCAATTCAATTGGATAGTGTCAATCAGATTTTTTTAGAAATGTCCGTACTTTATCAAAGGCTATCCTATTATATCAGAGACCAAAAGTATAAAAAAGATAACCTTAAGGGTTCTAACGAAATACTTTCCGCTTATGAAGACTTATTTAACTCCCTGGATCGCACCTGCGGAAGATTTGATCATTTACTAACAGAAATTTACGTTAATCACCTTCATTCTAAAGAGGAAGATAAATGGGACAAAATGTATGGAAGCCTTAATTCCCTAATTGACAAAAACGCTCAATTATACGATGCAATTAAGTTTCAATTTAAGTTTAGAAACGATAGTTCATTTAATCAACTTACCGTACAAGCCCTTAATCTGGAAAGATGGTTAAGGAGATATACCCTGGCTGAAACCCTGATCGAATCCTCTTCTTCTGATAAGAAAAAAATGATCCAAGAGATCTATCAGGGAATCATGGAGCAGAGCTTGGCCATGTCCATGAAGTCCCAACAACTTCAACCTTCTTATTTTGAAGATCATCTGACGTATGAAAGACTAACTTTTAACCTAAATCAATCTGTATATCTCTTCAATAAATTTACCGAACTGGCGCCTAAGACTATGTTGAAAAAAACGCAACAAGTCTTCTTATACAGGCATTTACGTCTTCCAGAAGACGATGATGTAGAAGTAGAGCCCCTCATAACAGAGACTCCTCTGAATTGGGTGGATATGGAAAATTACGCACCCAATCATTTACTGCTATTATTAGACGTATCTCAGTCAATGAATGACGATAATAAATTGCCGTTGCTGAAGAGATCCATCAGACATTTGATTCCCATTATGCGGGCAGAAGATTCCCTTTCTATTGTGGTATTTTCCAAAGGCTCAGAGTTAGTTCTTCCTCCTACTTCTCTCAAAAACCAGCATAACATTATTAAGGCAATTTCTTCTCTAGAGCCTTCTGGATCTACAAATTTTTCCAAAGGGTTGACACTGGCTTATGAGACTGCAGAGAAACATTTCATTGAAAATGGCAACAATCGAATCATTATTGCTACCGATGGGCAGTTCAATTTGGATAAACGCAACTTTCGACTCGTAAAGAAATACGAAAAAGTTAATATCCAACTTACCATTTTCAAGTATGGGAACGAGAATAAAAAGACTGACAAAAGGCTTTATAAATTAGCCCGAAAAGGTAGTGGAAATTACGAATGGATCGATGAAGGTAACTCAGACATCATGTTACTTAAAGAAGTCCAGGCGAAAAAAAAGACTAACACATCTCCTATTCAAGATTCAGATGATTGAGGTTACTTCCCAGGATACTCAGCGACTATTCGTATATGGGACATTACTGACTGAATTAGGACATCCTATGGCAAGATTCCTTGAAAAACACGGTTCTTTCATTCAGAGAGGGCATATGAGAGGTCGCTTGTATCAAGTTGAAGATTATCCAGGAGTGATCGTGTCCAGAGATCCCAGTGAAAAAGTTTGGGGTACAATTTTCCATCTGGAGAGCGATCCCGGGATATGGAAAGCGCTTGATAGTTATGAAGGATTTGATCAAACCCATCCAGAACACAGTTTGTACCTCAGAAAAATCACCAATATCTACACAGACACTCATATGTTATCCTGCTGGGTATACGTATACAATGGATCCACAAGTAATTTAGAAAGAATACAATCAGGAGATTATATAGCATACATAGGATCTACATGATTACAATGGAAGCGATGGTATCCATGGGTGCTATATCTGATTGATGCTCATTATTCCAGGGGAAGAGATAATGAAATGGGGAAAGTCCCGGGACAAAGACTTCAATCATGTTATAATCAGGAAAAGGAGTTATGAGCATACTGGAATCGGGAAATACATAGCTTAACTCTTCAAAACTGGTTCCAATATTGATTCCTTGTGCAGTTGAGAATAGTGGTGATTCAATTTTTATTCTATTTACTTTGCTACTTAATAATTTCTGGTCTGTTACTTTTTTTACTTCAAAGAAGTCACCTTCAAATACAACTTTTCCACTATGTTTCCAGACAATTGTTTTTGTTAGCCATGTGTAATCCCCTTCAAACACCTGATCATCTATCAATTTCTGTCCCTTTAGCGGTAGGGAATCCACTTTTCTCAAATAATCCTCAAGATTAACACTACCCAATCCATATGGAGTAATGTTGTAGGACAATTCGTCAAGCGTGGCTCTTTCACATTGGATCATGAGTAAACACAGAGGCAGCAGAATCAGTCGATATTTCCATCCTGTAAACGGCATACACAGCAAATAACTTATGAAAGAATAGTAACAAGAAAAATGCCACAGATAAAAGGGCTAAAGAAATGCACTACGAGTCATTCTTTAATTTTATCTGTGGCGAGCAGAAATATAGGTTTTGGATTTAATTCAATCCGAATATCTCTTTAAATTGATCTACAAGATCTAATCTCTCCCAAGCAAAAAAATGTACATTTTTCTTCTTTCTCACCCGAATGATTTGATGTGTCTCAGGATCTTCATTTATGGTGGCATAGTTGGTGTCGACCTCCATTTCATATGGTTCTCTTCCCATGTGACCATAAGCAGCAGTAGGACCAAACACAGGTTCTTTAAGATGTAGTCTTTTTACAATTGCTGCAGGTGTACACGACACATTTTCTTTGACTTTTAATGCTATTTCTGCATCGCTCAAGTTTACGTTAGAAGTACCATACGTAGTCACATTGATAGATACAGGTTCAGCGACACCAATAGCATATGCCAATTGGACCAATGCTTCATCAGCTACTCCAGCTGCAACTAAATTCTTGGCGATATGTCTTGCCGCATAAGCAGCGCTTCTATCCACTTTCGAAGAATCTTTTCCAGAAAAGGCACCTCCACCGTGAGCACCTTTTCCTCCATAAGTATCTACAATAATTTTTCTTCCAGTAAGACCAGCATCTCCATGGGGTCCACCAATCACAAATTTACCTGTAGGATTGATGTGATAGATGGTATCTTTAAGTAACTCCGTCGGTATCACACGCTTGATTACATGTTCGATAACATCTTCACGTATTTTACTCAGCATCTGATTATCAGCTTCTATCTGAGCCTCGGGTGAATTGTCTTTAGGCTGAACGAAATCATCATGTTGGGTGGATACAACCACTGTGTGTACTCTTGTAGGTTTGCCATTATCATCGTATTCTATGGTAACCTGAGACTTCGAATCTGGTCTTAGATAGGGTATGAGATGAGGTTCATTTTTACGTACTTCAGCCATGGTTTTGACAATGCGGTGAGCATAGGCCAGTGCCATGGGCATATATTCAGGGGTCTCATTGGTAGCATACCCAAACATCATCCCTTGGTCTCCAGCCCCTTGGGATTCTTCGTCATCTCTATCCACACCACGGGCGATATCTGGAGATTGTTCATGAAGTGCTGACATGATTGCGCAGGAAGAAGCATTGAACATGTATTCATCAGAATTGTAACCAATTTTATCAATGGTATCCCTAACAATTTGTTGAAAATCTACATGGGCTTTACTGGTTATTTCTCCCGCTAAGACGACAAGGCCTGTTGTAACAAGTGTTTCACATGCAACACGGGAATTGGGGTCTTCCCTTAGCATGGCGTCAAGTATGGCATCGGAAATTTGGTCGGAAACTTTATCTGGATGTCCTTCTGATACAGATTCAGAGGTAAATAAGTATGACATATACCTAATAGGATTAAAAATGAAAATATATTAGTTGCAAATTTTGAAATCAAAATATAAAAATGTAATAATTTTTTACTGGACTGCTTACTATTGGAGATGAATGGTTGGAAATACTAAAACGATGTATCTCACTAATTTTACCACTCATAAGAAGGATGAACAGTCAGGGCCGCAGCTCCAAACACCCCTGCAGAGTCTCCTAACTCGGGTTTTATTACTGGAATACGAAACTTGTTATTAAACACAAACTTTTCTATCGATTCCACTCCTTCTGTATAGAGCACATCGATATTTCCAACACCTCCTCCTACAACAATTACATCTGGATCGAGAATATTTACCACTACCGAAACACCCAAACCAAAGAAATGTATGAGCCGTTCAATCGTCTGCGTTGCATAAGGATCACTTCCATTCTTATGATCTTCTACGATTTGTGGCAATTTCTTGGATGTTCCACTTATCTCTCGATAAAATTTTTGTAATCCTGTACCCGAAATTACCGTTTCAACACACCCTGTCTTACCACAATAACAAGGGCCTCCACTTTCATCTAAATAATTGTGCCCCCACTCACCAGCTATTCCTTGCTTTCCTTGTATGACTCTGCCATTGACTACTATTCCTCCTCCTACACCTGTGCCCATAATAATTCCAAAAACTACTTTAGCATCGGGAAATTGATTGTTAGCCGCCCCCATTCTAGCTTCTGCCAATGCAAAACAATTTGCATCATTAGACATATGAACAGGAATACCCAATCTATCCTCTAAATCCTTTTTGAAGGGTTCCCCATTCAATACAGTAGAATTACTATTCTTCATTGTATTAGAAAATGGATCTAATGTTCCTGGCGTACCAATTCCAATCAACTCCGGCCGTGTATTAGCCTCCTCTGAGACTTGATCGATCAACTTCTCAATTTGAGCTAAGATATGTTGATATCCCTTATCGGCTTCAGTGGGTATCCTTTGCCGAGAAATTATCGACGAAGGATCCAACTTTTCCATGCAAACAGCCTCAATTTTAGTACCTCCAAGATCAATTCCCCAAATGGGTTTCATAGAAACTTCTATTTAAATATCCGTGCGTTTAAGGTGCGAATATAGTAAGATTCATGAAATCATTCATCCTTTCACAAAATTTGATTGGGGCAAACGCACTATAAGTATCAATAGCCAGAAATCAAAAGCTTATATTGATCCAATATTTATATATTTTAATCTCAACCGATTAACATGAATTATTTATGAAATTTAGTGCCTTCGCACTGAAATTTGATTGTTTATGATGATCTGGTTTTGCAGCTTTGCATTATGGCAAGTGTTGTGAAAAAGCTGGCTGGGCAAACAGTCATCTATGGAATTAGCTCTATCCTGGGGAGAATATTGAACTTTGTACTGACTCCTATTCACACCAACTATTTCTCTACCGCTGTATATGGAATTATCTCCTATCTCTATGCATACACTGCTTTTATTAATGTAGTCCTGACCTTCGGGATGGAGACCACATTTTTCAGGTTCCTGCAAGATGATGACAATCCTGAAAAGCTATATCAACAGGCATTTTCCTGGATTTTCACACTGGTCTTATTATTTCTGGGTATAGTGATAATGTTAAAAGATCAGATAGCCGCTGGGATTGGTTACCCTACAGAAGGTCATTTGATCTTTATGTTGGGAGGAATACTCGCTCTCGATGCGTTGGCTGCACTGCCCATGGCTAAGTTGCGATATCAGGAAAGAGCCAAATTATTCATGATTATCAATCTTTCAAATATCTTCCTCACAGTTCTACTCAATATTATTTTCATCTACGTGTTAGAAGCAGGGATTATGTATGTATTTATAGCCAACCTATCAGCTTCTACCTTACGGACTGTACTGGCGTTCATTGTAGTTCCTCCCCGTCGTTTAATATTGTCTACATCTTTGCTATCTCCTATGCTGCAATATGGAGGGTTTATCATGTTGGCAGGCTTAGCCGGGACCATAAACGAAATGCTGGACCGAATCATGCTTAAATGGCTTTGGACAGGAGAACGCCTCTGGCAGGGAATTACCTATTCTGGAGAGGAGTTGACAGGCATATATAATGCAAATTATAAATTTGCCATGTTAATCAGCCTATTCACACAAGCTTTTAAATATGCTGCTGAACCGTTTTTTTTTAAATCTTCCAAACAAGAAGACTCACCTGAAAGCTTCTCCAAAATATTTCATTACTATACACTGGCTACGCTTGTAGGATTTCTGGCATTAAGTTCTTTCTCAAAAGAAATAGCTTCGATAGATATTACACTGGGTTTAGGAACTACTCCCAAATATGTGATTGGGAAGGACTATTGGGAAGGGTTGGTCGTTGTACCCATCCTTCTTCTGGCTTATGTATTCAATGGTGTGTACTACAATATATCCATTTGGTTTAAGATCACTAAACAGACGAGATATGCCTTGCTGTTTACAAGTATTGGCGCCGTAATTACAGTAGTAGTCAATTTCTTAGGTATTCCACACATGGGTTATATTGCGAGTGCATATGCTACCTTATTGAGTTTTCTCGCCATGGCAATTGCTGTTTATATTACTGGTCGAAAAAAGTATCCTATCCCTTACCGTTTTAAAAGACTATTTGTCTATTTAGGCTTTTTCATATTAGCATACATCATCAATTCAAGAATTATCCTGATATTTGAACCTGTAATTTTACATATTCTTCTTAAGACCATAGTTTGTATGGCTGTTTTGGCCCTTGTAGTTTTTATTGAAAAAAGGGCACCCGTTTTTACTACCAATCACTCTTAGTGAACCAAAGAATCGCTGAGTGAGTTGTCACTATTGTAACATATAAATTTTGGATACTCTTACACATGCAGCTTTAGGCGCTGCGATCGGTGAAGCTACATTAGGCAAGCATATCGGATGGCGTGCTGCGGGTATGGGGGCAATCATTGCTAACCTTCCCGATATCGATATCCTATCGGGATTATTTATTTCGAAATTTGAGCTCATACTCATACACAGAGGCGTAACACATTCCCTGATATTTTGTGTAATTGTAGGCGCAATGATAGGGTGGTGGCTGAATCAGAAGTTTAGTTGGGTGAATTATCAAAGACTTACGTGGATGGCAGTTTTGTGCTTACTCTCCCATGTCATGTTGGATACTTTTAATAGTGTTGGGACTCAATTACTATATCCTGTAAGTAACCAAGTATACGCACTGGGTAATATCCATGTCATTGATCCACTATATACGATACCCCTAGTTGTATTTACAATCATGGGAGTCACGAGAAGACAACGGAAATGGCGTAAAATATTAAATAATACAGGACTTGTAATCAGTAGCTTATATCTTATTTTGACAATTACGAATCAGGCTGTGGCAGAAGCTATCTTTACTAATGCCCTGCATTTACAAGGCAAAAGTGCACAAAGGAAAATTACCCATCCTACGGCATTGAATAATATCATTTGGTTTACAGTTGCAGAATCTCCCAGTGGATATTATGTAGGATTCTGCGATCTTAGAAATGACAGTTATGAAATTCCCTTCCAATTCATCCCCAAAAATACCCGGTATGAATCACATATTTCCAGTAAGGATCTTCGTACTCAACTCAATAGCATGTCAAATGGATATCTTGCCTATGATAGTACGTATTCCAAACTATTTTGCTTTGATATGCGTTTGGGTCTACATTTTTCCGATTTAAGGGATAGCACCTATCAACCCAAACCTATCCTATCGTTTCAAATTCTAGAAGGAGGTAATCGTAAGGAAGATATCATACCACTAGGTTTAGACCTGGGGTTGACTGCACCTCA
>CAZZEC010000031.1:2009-45538 GCA_964652565.1 uncultured Bacteroidia bacterium | reverse complement strand
TCCCTATCACCTTCTTTCTTTTCATCTTCCATAAATGGAAGAAGGTATGCAACAGCCCGCTTCATGACTCTTGCACTTTTGACCACTTGAGGTAAGAACATTTTTCCTTCTCCAAACAGATTTCCCACTACTTTCATACCGTCCATCAACGGTCCTTCTATCACTTCGAGAGGTCTGGGATATTGCTGTCTGGCTTCTTCTGTATCTTCCTCAATATGAGATACAATCCCTTTTACTAAAGAATGAGTTAATCGCTCTTTTACAGGGAGTTTACGCCACTCATCATTTTTCTTACGGGTATCTCCCGTTTGTTTTACTGTATCGGCAAACTCCAGAAGCCGCTCGGTAGCATCATCCCTGCGATTGAGAACGACATCTTCTACTCTTTCCAACAGATCCTTGGGAATATCTTCATATACCTGGAGCATTCCCGCATTGACAATGCCCATGTCCATACCGGCCCTGGTTGCATGGTAAAGGAAAACGGAATGGATGGCTTCCCGTACGGTATTATTCCCTCTGAATGAGAAGGAAACATTACTCACACCACCACTAATCATTGCACCGGGAAGATTATCCTTTATCCAACGCGTAGCATCTATAAAATCTACCGCATAATTGTTGTGTTCTTCAATACCAGTGGCAATGGCAAATATATTGGGATCAAAAATGATATCATTAGCAGGAAAGCCTACTTGATCGGTAAGTATCTTATAGGCCCGTTCGCATATTTCGATCTTACGCTGAAAAGTATCTGCCTGTCCATTTTCATCAAAAGCCATGACTACTACTGCAGCTCCATATTTTCTGATTTTATTCGCTTGCTCAATAAAAATTTCCTCCCCTTCTTTCAAAGATATGGAATTCACTACTCCTTTGCCCTGAATACATTTTAGCCCGGCTTCGATTACTTCCCATTTAGATGAATCAATCATCACTGGCACTCGGGATATATCAGGTTCTGCTGCTAACAGATTCAGGAATTTTGTCATTGCTTCCTTAGAATCCAGCATCCCTTCATCCATATTCACATCAATGATCTGTGCACCGCCTTCTACCTGTTGCCGCGCTACAGATAAGGCTTCATCGTAATTATCTTCTTTGATAAGTCTTTGAAATCTTCGGGAACCTGTTACATTCGTGCGTTCTCCTACATTGACAAAATTAGTCTCTTTCGTGATGATTAAGGGTTCCAGGCCACTAAAATTAGGAAGCGATGGAATATCAGGTACCTCTCTTGGTGTTGCATCTACGGCAATATCAGCTATAGCTTCAATATGTTCTGGTGTACTTCCACAACATCCACCTATAAGGTTGACAAGGCCTTCATCCAAAAACGGCTTCAATAGCGCTGCCATTTGGTCAGGCAATTGATCATATTCTCCAAATTCATTGGGTAGACCCGCATTTGGATACGCACTTACTGGTACAGTTGCAATGCGAGAAAGGTCCTTTACATATTGCCTTAATTGTTTTGCGCCTAATGCACAATTCAGACCAATACTCAACAGATCTGCATGCGCAACAGATATCCAAAATGCCTCAACGACTTGACCTGATAACGTTCTACCACTTGCATCAGTAATAGTTCCAGACACCATGATAGGAATGCGGAAACCCGCATGCTCAACGTATTCTTCAATTGCGTACAACGCTGCCTTACAATTTAGGGTATCAAATACGGTCTCTATCAATAAAATATCAGCTCCTCCATCCATTAGACCTCTAACCTGCTCATAGTAAGAAGCCACAAGATCGTCAAAATTAACCGCGCGATATCCTGGATCATTTACATCTGGAGAAAGAGAGGCTGTACGATTTGTAGGTCCCATAGCACCTGCGACAAATCGAGGTTTATCAGGATTGATAGCTGTAAATTCGTTTGCAGCGGCCTTGGCAAGTTTAGCAGATTCATAGTTCAATTCATATACGAGGTCTTCCATCTGATAATCTGCCATTGCAATAGACGTACTACTGAAAGTATTTGTTTCAATAATATCAGATCCAATAGATAAATATTCTCTGTGTATATCTTTAATTATCTCTGGCTGTGTGATAGAAAGTAGGTCATTGTTTCCCTTAAGTTGTCCAGGATGATCTTTAAACCTCTCTCCCCGGAAGTCCTCTTCTTCCAGCTTATGTCGCTGGATCATGGTCCCCATTGCTCCGTCAAGAACAAGAATCCTTTGTTTTAGGATATTATTAAGATATTCTTTAGTTACTCTTTGTGATACAGTAGCAATACTCATATTTTTTCAATAATTATACTCAGTGTCAAATATTATTTTTATTAAAATATGCAATATAGGTTTATTTTAATTCTTACTCATACAACATATGATATACTTAATAAAGATTTTTTTCTTTGGAATCAAAGATATAAGCTATTTTTTTAACGTAGTTTTAAGCGATTGGTTAATAATGATATGATTTCACTGTTTCTACGAAAACTTTTACATGTTCAGGTGAAATATCAGGGTATATTCCATGCCCTAGATTTACGACATGCCTTCCTTGGGGATATTTTTTGATCATATCTAAGGTATAAGATCTAATGGTATCAGGCGAAGCATAAAGTACACAGGGGTCCAAATTTCCTTGTAATGCCTTCCCATTAATAGAGGGTGTTATATCTTTTGGACTAGATTGCCAATCGAGTGCCACGATCTGACAGTCCAGTTTTCCAATGGCCTCATAGGCATAATATGCCCCTTTTGCAAAGACAATTTTGGGTACTTCTTGTATTTCATTACAAATTCGCTGTATGTAAGGAAGACCAAATTCATTATAAGAAGAAGGGGCTAAAATACCTGCCCAAGAATCAAAAATTTGAACAATTTGTGCACCTGCAGCGATTTGACCCTTGAGATAAGTAATGGTAGCCTCCGTAATTTTTTCAAGTAATTGATGAGAAAGAGACGATTGCACGTATAGTAATCTTTTAGCATGCGAAAAGGTCTTGGACCCTTCTCCCTCTGTCATATAACAGAATATCGTCCAGGGGGCACCAGCAAAACCAATTAGAGGTACCTTATCTTCAAGTTCTTTACGAACAATTGAAATGGCTTCATATGTATCCTTAAGATTACCCTCGGAATTGACATGATGTAGCTTTTTTATCTGTGAAAGATCTCTTAGCGGATTTTCAAACACAGGGCCTTTCCCCTGAACCATGTGGTATTCCAAACCCATAGCTTCAGGCAACACCAATATATCTGAAAAGATAATAGCAGCATCCACACCTATAATGTCTACTGGTTGTAGGGTTACTTCTGCGGCCCACTCAGGATGTTCGATCATTGCTTTAAAGCTCCCAGCTTTCGCTCTCACTTCACGATACTCACTCATGTATCTTCCAGCTTGTCTCATAATCCAGACAGGAGGTCTTTCTACCTTTTCACCATGAGCAATTCTGAGTAATAAATCATTTTTGATCATAAGTATTTAGTCGCTTTTAGCAGGCAAAGTTAATGTAATTTGCATAGGGTAAAAAAAATCAGGTATCGATTGATACCTGATTAAAAGGGGCCTTGGAAATTTGTTTATCAATACTAGTTGACACAGTCAAATTCTACTCTTCTGTTTACAGTATGAAGAGGTTCCATCTTCTGGTTATAATTTTCAGGAAGACCAGGTATTTGATTTTCTTCCTCTCCTTTATATTCTACTTCAAATCTTCCTGGGTCTATCCCATAGGTCTCGATGAGGAAATTTACTGTATTCGATACTCGACGTTGAGATAATTCAGCGTTTACATCTGAGCTAGCCCTAACGTCGGCGTGACCTACCGCTTTAATTTTCAGGGCGGGATTTGTTTTCATCAATTGAGCTACGTAGTAGAGTTCTGGATAAAAGTCAGGTTTGATATTATCTCTTCCAAGATCAAAGTAAATAATAGGTAGAACACAAGGTTGATCCCCTGTGTTACCGCCGCCAGACTCCCCAACCATTTCTGTCATATTGATTGTGATTCCTTTAGCATCTACTAAGGCCCCTGGAGAAGATCCTGGTTCTTTATCGTAGCAATCGGGAACCCCATCCTCGTCGCTATCCAAAGCGACTCCTCTGCTGTCAACTTCACACCCTCTGGGAGTAAATGGCTGATCATCCACGTGGTCCGGAAAACCATCTCCATCACTATCCAGGGTTCTTCCCTGTACATCTACTGGCATCCCTTCAGGAGTGTCAGGTTCCTTATCATACAGGTCTGGAATCCCATCATTATCCATATCATCTGTGAATCTGCTTACAATATCTTTCGCGTCCTTCACGTCGCTATATATATTCGTTAAAGGATTTGACCACCAAAGCGACTCTTCTCCTTTACCCAGACGGAAATGAAGGCCAAGCGTAGTGTGGTTGTATACGTCAAAATCTCGGGTTAGCACCCCTGTTTGTTGCCACCTCTGCCCATCAAGAAGGTCATCGTTTGTAATACCGACCCTATGTTCGATTTCCAATTCAACTCTTCTCCCTAAACGATATCTTATACCGAACACTAAATTCAGCATAGGATTTATCGTAAGGGTATCATCTCCTATGGTAATACCTTCTGAATCATTGTGACGCTCTGCCCAGGATTCATATTCTCCATCTAATAAACTTTTTAAAGCATCAATCGTCTCTCTTTTACCTTCCACACCAGGATTAGATGGATCATTGGAAATACCTGGTATCACAGAGAAATCGTAGATATTTCCATTCGCATCCAAGGCATCTATGTCGGTATTATACCCCATAAGGCCAACTCCAGCACCTAAAAATAAACTCCAGTTACTTTGTTCTTTGTAGAAGTTGATATTGTTGACATTAAAAATACCCTGCAAACCCACATCGTAATATGTCATTCTGTAATTAAAGAATACATTGGGTCGCGTATTTGTAGCAGGGTCTGCATAATTTATCTCCCATGGATTGCCAAATGCTCCCCCACGATAACCACTATGAGGCTGGTAATTCAATCCTTTAGTGATACCGAATCCCGTCTGAAGACGTAGAGAAAAAGCGTGTCCAAGCGCTTTCCTAACGTCCAGTGCTAAGCCAAAACCTGGCTGCGAACTCACATCTCCCGATATGAATGCATATCCCCCTTTTACCCCTATAGACCAATTATTTTTGGGACGAGGGGGGAACAAATATTCTCCTGCGTCGTATTTATCTTTCTGTTCATAGAGTCTGGAAGGGATATTTTTATACTTGTCTCCTTCAGATTCTTGAGCAAATCCGATCGCCGCAATAGAGCAAAGAAATACTACAAAAAATAATTGTGATACGTTTCTCATATACTTCCCAAGGCTTAAATTTTACATAGTCTTTACTTCACGCTATTTCATCTGAGTATTTTCAGATACTTTCTCGATTAAGTAGACTAAATGTTCTTTATGAATATCAAAAATTCCTAAAACTAGAGACTTTATTTTGTTTATCTAACGAAAGTTTTTCATTCAAATTTTAATGGATGTAATGATTTTTAATTTTTAGCGCATTTTTTTAATTTATAGCTACTTTCGTATTTAATTTCGCCAGTAATCATTATATTTGCATATATATACATCCGATATATATTGTAACGTTCCGTATCTTTATTCTTTCAAAGAAGAAGACGCTTACTGTCTGCTTCTTGATCTAATATATGTAACAAAAAAGTATTTTTTTTGCGTTTTTTCCTATTAATGGCTGTGGAACAGAAGAAAAGAAACTTTGAATGGTAATATAGTATGTAAGAATAGATACTATTTAGAAGAGGTTTAATTTATTTGAGGCGACGGGCGGATTCGAACCGCCGTAAAAGGTTTTGCAGACCTCCGCCTAGCCACTCGGCCACATCGCCTTTGATTGGATTGCAAATTTACAATTAATATTCTACCTCACCAACTTTTTTATTGTACATAGTCAATTCTACTGTAGCCTTTTTACATTTCTCCATATATAAAGGTTCAATCTTACTTACTCTCACCCATACTTTTTCTAGCGAATCGTACTCATCCAATAGTTTATTTCCCGTTTTATAACATAAATGCTCTAATAAGTTCACTCTAGTATCGAATACCTCAAGTACAATGTCATATATTCTCTGATAATTAATCGTATGAATTATTTCGTCAGAAGCTACCGCTTCATTCATATTTAAAAATAACCATACATCGACTTCAAACTCATTCCCTTGATCTTTTTCAACTTCATAAACACCATGGTACCCATGTATTCTAATACTTTCTAATGCAATCTTCATCATGTGGCATGTATTTGACTAGAACTACTTAATAATTTCCTATAATGTATTTGTATGGCTTCTTCAATCTCGTTGTAATCTATATTTCGCCTTAACACTCCTCCAGTAGCTATCGACAATTCCCTTCTTTCTTCAGAAACGATAATAACAAAGGCATCACTGACCTCTGTAACACCAATAGCTGCACGATGTCTCATACCCAGATCCGGAGAGATATTTGGATCTTCACTAATAGGCAAAATCCCTCTGACTGCCACAATCTTACTATTTGTCATAATCATGGCTCCATCGTGAAGTGGGCTATTTTTCTGAAAAATTGTAACAATTAATCTGGCTGATATATCAGCATTGATTTTATCCCCTGTCTCTCTGATATCTCTCAAGGGATCACTACCCACTAACACGATTAATGCTCCATAACCTGAAGCTCTCAGGTCCTTCAAGGCTCCTACTATCTCTCTGTTTGTGTCATCCATATCGGATTTTGAGTAGACAGGCCTCAATAAGCGATCCAGTAATGAATTAGTACTTAAAACTGTTAAAAATTTCCTTATTTCCGGTGCAAATATAATCACTAGTGCTATTGCCCCCAGACCCAATAATTCATCTAAAATGGACTTGAGCAATACGAAATCTAATAGTTCCACAATCTTCCATAGGAAAAATATAGAAATGAGTACACTAAATCCTCTTAAAGCCAGACTTCCTCTCAGAACCTCATACAGCTTGTAAAACAGAAAAGCTACAATCGTGATATCTATCATATCAACCAGTCTTACTGTGACAAATCCAATTTTAAACAGTTCCATTTTTCTTCATGTATTCACAAATGTTAACAATTCTTTTAGCAGCTTTTACATCGTGGACCCTTAATATATTAGCTCCTCTCAACAAGGCTTGCAAATGTAACGCAGTACTTATTTCCACCACATCATCTGCAGAAGTATCCAGTAACTTATATATCATAGACTTTCTGGAAATGCCTACCAGTATGGGACGATGTAAATACGTGAATCTATTTAAACCAGCTAACAATCTGTAATTGTGTTGAATGGTCTTGCCAAATCCAAACCCAGGATCAATGACAATATCCTGAATTCCGGTTTCTATTGCTTTGAAGATCCTTTGGCATAAAAATTCTAGTATCTCATCGATCAATGCATCATAATGAGGATCCATTTGCATCGTTTGAGGAGTACCTTTCATGTGCATCATCACATATGGTACCTTTTCTTTACCTACGACATCCAGTATCTCAGGATCTATCCCACCAGCAGATATATCGTTGATCATATGGACACCCACATCTAACATACGCTTGGCAACTTTAGAACGAAATGTATCAATAGATACAACAGCATCTGGATAATTTCGCAGTATTTCTATTGTGATATCTTCAATCCTGGACAATTCATCTTCTACACTTATATCTTCACTGTAAGGTCTGGAGGAGTACCCTCCAATATCAATGATATCGGCTCCTTCTTCCATCATCTCTTCTACTCTTTTGATAGCTGATGACATATTGTTGTACCTTCCACCATCGGAGAAACTATCTGGGGTCAAGTTCAAAATTCCCATTACCTTAGGAACGCCAAGGTCAAGTAATTTTCCCCTGCAATTGAGAGAATATATTCTTTCCATTCCAATTAAAAATTGTTTTTGAGCAGTTGAGATTGTAACCCATTCCCAGGTACAGCACACATACCCTTTTTTAATATAACTTTTCCCAAGCTAACCTGTATATTTATCAAAGTATTCTTACTATTTAAGAAAATCATTACCTAGTGAAAGAACGCAAAGATACAAATGAATCCTATCTTCAGATGGTAGAAAAGTGCAAAAAGGTCTTTATCCAGAAAGCGAGAGATTATGGAACCTCCTGGAGAATTATGCGACTTTCTTCTATCACCGATCAGATATATATCAAAGCTGAACGAATAAGAAATATTGAAGAAACAAAAATTAACCTGGTAGGAGATAGTATAGAAGGAGAATATATAGGAATCGTTAATTATTCTATAATGGCTTTGATTATTTATTCCTGGAAAGGTCGCGAAATGTTAGATCCAAAAGTTATTTTACAATCATTGGATAGCATGTATGACGAGCAAGCCCAATTGGCATTAGAAACCATGAAGAAAAAAAATCACGATTATGGAGAAGCGTGGCGCAGGATTCGAATCAGTTCGATTACAGATTTGATCTTAATGAAGTTACTTCGCCTGAAACAAATTGAAGACAATGATGGTAAAACCAACGTGTCTGAAGGTGTAGATGCCAACTATGTGGATATCATAAACTATGCTATTTTTGTGTTGATCCGCATGAACGAAGAAGCTTAATCTGAGTTATCATAAATCTAGACACTGAATACCTATGAGTACATATCAAATTATCGGATTATCTTTTGCTGCAATAGGAATTTTATCTCTCATCATTTTAATTGTAGAACAGCGCAATAAACGTAGTAATCTGCTCTCCTCCTTACCTGTAACACACATTATGATCAGGCTCATCAGCATTTTGGTGGGAGGATTGTTTATTTATTCAGGATTTATCAAAGCCAATGATTATACAGGTTTTGCATATAAACTAGAGGAATATTTCGTTGTCTTTGGAACGGACTTCATGAAACCCCTGGCATTTCCCCTGGCGTGGTTTATCAGTGTCTTTGAAATTGCTTTGGGCGTAGCCATTATATTAGGGTTCATGATGCAAATTACATCCTGGCTTGCCGTATTGATGATGATATTTTTCACCATTTTGACGGGATACTCACATTTTACAGGTGCTGTTACGGATTGTGGCTGCTTTGGAGATGCCCTTAAGATTGCCCCATGGGAGTCTTTTACTAAAGATATTATTTTGACGGGTATGTTGATACCGCTATTTATTTTCAGAAAGCAAATTCAGGCTATTCCCAATAACAATGTTGCAGGATGGGCAACTTTGGGAGTTTTCATACTTTCGGGAATATTTGCCAGTTACTGTCGTGCTAACCTTCCACTGATTGATTACCGTCCGTATAAAGTTCAGGTAAATCTTGAAAGGTGTACCACTGAAATGGGACCTGAGGGTTTACCTGCTTGTAAAGATTGGGCTATGTTCTTTCTTTCTGAAGAAATCGATGTATTTAAAGGCAATGTATTAATGATTATTATGCATAATCTCAATCATACATCTCCAAGCGAATTGGAAAACAGTATTAGACTTTCTCAAGAACTATCTGATTCTGATATTACTGTACTTGCGACAACGGCTACTGGTCGTAGTGATATTGAATCTTTGGATGCCACGTACAATTTTCCTTATGAGTTTGCTTTAATGGATGAAACAGTGTTAAAAACCATTGTAAGATCCAATCCAGGATATATGCTAATAAAGGATGGTATCATCATTAAAAAATGGCACTATAATAATATTTCCTCAAAAGAAGAGCTAAGCAGATTAATGTCCAACAAATAATTTGAAATTTATTTGCTGCTCTAGGGAAATTCTCATACATTTTAGTTGAATCTGAGGGGATGCAAATTTTATCGCTCTTTACTTAATAAGTATTGTCATGAAACTCTACGAACTCAAGCGTTTAGTACGTGCCGGAGAGGGAGAAAAACTGGAATTTAAACGCAAAGCAGCTCATCCAGATAAGATCGCGAAGGAGATCGTTGCTTTTGCAAACACCAGAGGAGGCGTAGTACTGATAGGTGTGGATGATGATGCTACTATTTACGGTAGCAAGACTGCTGACGAAGATGAATATGTCATCCGTACATTTCTAGAAAAACACTGCGCACCTCAGATCAAATATTATACAGAAAAGATACGAGTAAATGCTCGTAGAGAAGTTCTGGCCCTTCACATTCAGGAAAGTAACCGAAAACCCCATTACATCCTCCCAACTCATTCTCAATCTCAAGCCAAAAAAATTGCTTATATCCGTGTACGAGATATGAGTGTCAAGGCTAGTAGAGAAATGATTTTTGTCTTGAAGCAAGCACGGAGAAATAGAGGAGTAGCTATTCACTATGGGGATATGGAGAGAAAATTAATGCAGGAATTAGACCAATTCCCCAGGATAACCCTGGAAGAAACCCGACAATTACTCCGAACTTCAAAAAAGAAAGCTTCCTACACATTGGTCCAACTTGTAAGAGCGGGGATACTCAACATTCACCCTACAGAAAAAGGAGATTATTTTTCACTCTCTGAGGAGGCTTTTCAATAAAAAAGAGTCATACGCTCAATTGTCGTATGACCCTTTCTATATTATGCTTAAAATCTTACTCATACTTAGAAGAGATTCAATATTTGGGATTATGTCATCTTAATATTGTACTATCAATCTCTTCTCAATCCAAAGAATAGAGATTACTGCTTCTTTGTATCATCGCCTGTTTCTGACTCCTCGTCGGTAGTTGCAGCAGCATCAGAGGCAGATGAAGCTTCTTCATCATTTGTATCTTCATCTTTTTCTTCCTCCGTATTTTCCGCTTCTGTTTCATCTGCTACTCTACCACCAATCAATTTATCCTGTAGCTCTTTCAACGAATCCCAATCGTCTTCATTCGCTAGTCTTGCCTGTTCGGGCCAGGTTGAAGGGTCATGTGATTTAAATTGATTTCCTGCATTTGCTAATACCAATTCTATCTCGTCAACATCTGCGTCTGCCAGTATTGCATAGGTTTCGATCCCGTTTTCGTAAAGTATTTCCTGTATTTTAGGCCCAATTCCTTCAATCTTGGTAAGATCTTGTCTATTGGTCTGCTCATCACTACCAGTATCTTTCTGTTCCTTATTCTGGATATTCTCACTATCTGGCGTATCACTTTTCTTTTTCTTTCTTCTTCTACGTGTTTTCTTGCCAGTGCTGGACGAACTAGCGGCTTTCCCGGGAGCCATCTCATTGAAATCTACCAATTCGATGAACGCCATTTCTGCATTATCTCCTTGTCTGTTTCCTATTTTGAGAATACGTGTATATCCACCTGGACGATCAATAACCCTGGGAGAGACCTCGAGGAAAAGCTCCTTCACTGCTTCCTTATTTTTGAGGTAAGAAAACACAACTCTTCGCGAATGGGTTGTATCGTTTTTAGATTTTGTTATCAAAGGCTCTACATATACTCTCAAAGCCTTGGCTTTTGCCAATGTAGTTTTGATTCGCTTATGTTCAATCAAAGAGCAAGCCATATTAGACAGCATGGCCTTTCTATGTGCTGATTTGCGCCCTAAATGATTGAGCTTTTTCCTATGTCTCATGAATTAATAACTTCAGAATAAATAGTGTGAAACTTAATCTTCTTCTAGTTTATATTTGCCGACTTCCATTCCAAAGCTAAGACCTTTTTCGGCCACCAATTCTTCCAACTCTGTCAAAGATTTCTTACCAAAATTTCTAAATTTAAGTAAGTCGGCAATGTTATAGCTCACTAGATCTCCCAAAGACTTGATATCAGCTGCTTTGAGACAGTTATAAGCCCTTACAGAAAGGTCGAGTTCAGATAGAGGTGTCTTCAACAGCTTACGCATCTGCAAGTAGTTTTCGTCTACCTCTTCTTTCTTCTCTGGTTCAGTAGAAGCCAATGTAATTTTCTCATCTGTGAATAGCATTAGATGTCTTAATAGGATATTGGCTCCTTCTTTAAGCGCAGCTTCTGCATCAACGGTTCCATCCGTCTTGACTTCTATCTCTAATTGCTCGTAGTCAGTTTTTTGTTCGATACGATAATCAGCTACATCAAAACGTACGTTTCTAATGGGTGTGAAAATCGCGTCAATGGGTATCTCACCTATGGGAGCATTAGGAGATTTATTATCTTCCGCAGGCATGTATCCACGTCCCTTACCGATGGTAAGTTCGATATCAAACTGGATCTTGGGATCCAAATGGGCAATGACATGAGCGGGGTTAGTAACTTCGTATGTAGAAGTCTGGTCGCCAATGTCTCCTGCTGTGAATACATCTTTCCCTCTGACAGAGACGAAAACTTTTGAATCCCCTTCCTCTATTAATTTCTTAAATCTCACTCCCTTCAGGTTCAAAATAATTTCCGTTACGTCTTCAATCACTCCCGGGACAACCATGAATTCATGGTCTACATTGGGTATTTTGATAGCAGTGATCGCGTATCCTTCTAACGAAGATAATAATACTCTACGCAGTGCGTTCCCGACAGTGATACCGTACCCCCTTTCAAGTGGGCGCAACTGAAAACGACCATAAAATTCGTTTTCTTTCTCCAATACCACCTTTTCAGGCATTTGAAAATTTAACAGTGCCATACGGTATCTATTTTATATAAAACGATTCTAAAAAATAAAATGATCAATTAATTACTTGGAGTAAAGCTCGACAATCAAGTTCTCCTTTATATTTTCAGGGATCTCTTCTCGGTCAGGATAGTTAAGAAATATTCCCTGATGAGCGTCTGGCTTGACATCCAACCAAGAAAATCTTGTATTTTTTCCCAACTGTTGATTGATGATCTCTAGATTCTTACTTTTTTCTCTTACCTCAATAACATCTCCAGGCTGCATCATGTAGGAAGGGATATTTACTTTCACTCCATTAACCTTAAAGTGCTTGTGATTGACTAATTGCCTGGCAGCCCTTCTTGTGGGGGCGAATCCCATTCTGAAGACGGTATTGTCCAGACGAGATTCCAGCATTTGTAGAAATACCTCACCTGTAATCCCTTTTTTACGTGCGGCCTTATCAAACGTATTTCTGAATTGTTTTTCGAGCAATCCGTACGTGTATTTCGCCTTCTGCTTTTCATTTAGCTGGACTGCATATTCAGATATTTTTTTTCTGCCTTTTCCGTGCTGTCCAGGGCCATATTTTCTTTTATCCAATGCTTTACTAGGACCAAAGATTGGCTCTTTGAATCTCCTAGCTATCTTTCCCTTTGGACCTCTATATCTCGCCATGAATGTTGTGTTTACGTTAAATATCTAATAATTGACGTTAATCAAACTCTTCTTCTTTTTGGGGGACGACAACCATTGTGTGGTAGTGGTGTAATATCTTTGATCAGAGTAATCTCGATTCCTGACGCATTAACTGCTCTTATGGCAGCTTCCCTTCCTGATCCAGTGCCCTTAACAAATACCTCTACTTTTCTCAATCCCAGGTCGTAGGCTTTTTTTGAACAATCACTGGAAGCAACTTGAGCAGCATAAGGGGTATTCTTTTTAGAGCCCCTAAAGCCCATTTTGCCTGCGGATGACCAAGAAATTACATTCCCGGATAAATCCGTAATTGATATAATAATATTATTGAAAGATGCGGTAACGTGAACCTGTCCTACAGGTTCTACGCGTTTTTTCTTTTTACTTCTCGAAGAAGATGATGATTTCGCCATAGTTTATATTCCTACTATAGAGTTCTACAGAACGCTTATTTCTTCTTATTTGCAACAGTTTTTCTTTTACCTTTTCTCGTCCTTGAGTTATTTTTCGTACGCTGTCCACGCAAAGGCAAGCTTCTACGATGGCGTAGACCACGGTAGCAACCGATATCCATCAAACGTTTAATATTCAGGGTGATTTCACTTTTAAGTGCACCTTCTACTTTGTACTCATCGCCAATAATACGCCTAATACGTACTACTTCATCATCAGTCCATTCATGAACTCTTTTATCGTGATCAACTTCTGCCTTGGTTAAGATATCTCCTGAAGACTTTTTACCAATACCGAAGATGTATGTCAACCCGATCACTCCTCTTTTATTTTTGGGTAGATCTACTCCAGCAATACGTGCCATTTTTAAAAGATTTATGCTTTTATGTACATTGATTGTCTATGCAAAAACAACGTAAGAATGCACCTGATTTTCAGGAACCCTCTTATCCTTGGCGTTGTTTACACTTAGGGTTTTTCTTATTAATAACGTATATACGCCCTTTTCTACGGATAATTTTACAATCCGAGGTTCTCTTTTTTACGGATGCTTTAACTTTCATAATTATTTATATCTATATACGATTCTGCCTTTACTTAAGTCATAAGGGGAAATCTCCAGGGATACTTTATCACCTGGCAATATCTTTATGTAGTGCATGCGCATTTTTCCTGCAATATGCGCTAACAGCTCATGCCCGTTTTCTAATTTAACTTTAAATGTTGCATTAGGTAATGCTTCGATTACCTCTCCATCTACTTTAATAGGTGCATTTTTAGCCAAAACTTTTATAATTTAATTTTCAATATATTCAAATGTCGATAATATCTCAGCCCGATCTTTACCAATGGCAATACAATGTTCAAAATGTGCAGAAGGCAATTTATCTTTTGCAAACACCGTCCATCCATCCTGAGCGGTGCCAATATGTCTTTTTCCCATATTGACCATAGGCTCTATTGCTAATACCATACCTTCCTTCAACATCACTCCTGAGCGACGCTTTCCAAAATTTGGGACTTCTGGAGGTTCGTGCAGGCTCGTTCCTACTCCATGTCCAACCATTTCACGTATAATGCTAAACCCAAACATTTCTACATGTTTTTGAATAGCATGTGAAACTTCCCCCAATCGGTTTCCATCTTTGGCTTTTTCTATACCTTTGTATAAAGATGCTTTTGTAACATCTAACAACTTCTTCTTCTTGGCACTTATATCACCTACAGCAAAGGTATAGGCTGAGTCTCCATAGTAGCCATTCATAAATACTCCACAATCAATAGAAACAATGTCTCCATCTTGTAATGCTCTGTGAGAGGAAGGCATTCCATGAACCACTTCTTCATTTACAGATATACAGAGTGAATAGGGAAAAGGAGTTTCACTGAAACTAGGATTATGGTCTTTAAATGCTGGCACTGCACCATGATCTCTAATAAACGTCTCCGCAATTTCATCCAATTTAATCGTAGAGGCGCCTGGTACAATATGCTCGCTCAACTCACCTAGTGTTTTACCAACAAGTAAAGAACTTTCTCTAATTTTCTCGATCTCTTCCTGAGATCTATATATAATATTACCTTTTGCCATAATAGGTTTATACTCCTGCTAATCCTCCTCTGGTACGACCTTTTACTCTTCCGGATTTCATCAATCCATCGTAATGCCTCATCAGTAGATAGCTTTCGATCTGCTGCAATGTATCCAAGATTACACCGATCATAATCAACAAGGTAGTTCCACCAAAAAATTGTGCAAAACCTGTTGTTACCCCCATTCTCATAGCAATTGCAGGAAAGATTGATACAAACCCAAGGAAGATCGATCCTGGGAGGGTGATTTTTGACAATACTGAATCTATATAGTTAGCCGTTTTTTTACCGGGCTTGACGCCAGGAATAAATCCCCCATTTCTTTTGAGCTGATCCGCAATCTCATTGGGATTTACAGTAATAGCGGTATAAAAATAAGTGAATATGATAATCAGTATAAAGAATACAACGTTATACCATAAGCCTTCTATATCACTGAATACCGCTCCTACGCTTGCTCCTGCTTCTTTACTAAAAAACCCGACGAGCGTAACGGGAAGGAACATGATAGCCTGTGCAAATATGATAGGCATGACACCTGCCGAATTTACTTTTAAAGGAATATACTGTCTTGCGGCGGTACCTCTCCCCATCTGTCCCAGTCTGTTACCCACCATTTGTCTTGCATAGTTAATAGGTATTTTCCGTACGGCTTGTGTAAGTGCTACTACTGCCATTGTAACCATTCCCAATGCGAGAATTTCTATAAAAAATACCATAGGCAATGATGATCGGGCTTCCTGAATTAACGCACTGGGGAATCCAGCGATAATTCCTATCATAATGAGAAGAGAGACTCCATTTCCGATTCCATTGTCTGTAATTCTTTCCCCCAGCCATACCAGAAACAAAGTTCCTGCGGTCAGGATACAGACACTCGTGATCCAGAAGAAAGAAGAGCCTGTAACAGCATTGGGATACGTAGTATTAAGATAAACTACATAACCCCCTGCCTGGAATAATGTAATTGCAACGGTGAGGTAGCGAGTAATTTGATTCATTTTCTTTTGGCCGCTTTCTCCCTCTGTTCTCAGTTTTTGTATGGCTGGAAGAACGGCACCTAATAGCTGCACAACGATAGAGGCAGATATATAGGGCATGATTCCCAGAGCTAATATAGATCCTCTTGCGAAAGCTCCACCCAAAAAGGTATTAAACAGATCTAGAAGCCCACCTCCTCCAGAAGCATTTGCACTAAAATCTGCTTGTAGTTGAGCTGAATTAATACCTGGTAATATAATAAAGGTCCCCAGTCGAAATACAGCTAACAGCAAGATAGTATACAAGATCCTACTCTTAAGTTCTGGTATCTTGAATATGTTCTGAATTGTTTGAATCAAATCTTTCATAGTCTACTATACCTCTGTAAAAGTGCCTCCAACCTTCTCAACCGCTTCGAGTGCACTTTTGCTAATTTTATTTAACTTAATATCTACTTTATTGGTGATTTCCCCTCTGCCAAGTACCTTAACTAATTTCTTATCATTAGAAATAATTCCATGATCAATAAGGAACTGGTGATTAATTTCTTCATTGGGGAAGTTTTCGGATAAAGTCTGGATTGTATCCAAATTCACCACTTTATATTCAACTCTAAAAGGATTTTTAAATCCATATTTAGGGATGCGACGTTGTAAAGGCATTTGTCCACCTTCAAACCAGGGTCTATATTTATAGCCACTACGAGATTGCATACCCTTATGACCACGAGTAGAGGTTCCACCTCTGGTAGACCCCTGACCACGTCCTACGCGCTTCCTCTTTTTTTTAGATCCCTCTTTGGGCTTCAGTGTATGTAGTTTCATTGACACTATTATTACAACGTTATCATTAATCTAATTCTTCAACCCTAATCAAATGGCTCACTTTTTTTATCATCCCTAGAATCTGAGGAGTAACCTCTTTTTCCACAGTATGATTAATTCTTCCAAGTCCCAATGCCTGGATAGTAGCCTTTTGATCTTTGGGCCGTTTTATTGTGCTTCTTACTTGTGTAATCTTAACTCTTGGATACATGTTGAATTAACCATTAAATACCTTACCTAAAGGAATCTTGCGCCTATTAGATACATCGTTCGGCGTATTCATTTCCATCAGTGCTTTTACCGTAGCCTTTACAACATTATGTGGATTGGATGAACCGAGGCTTTTTCCAATCACATCTTTAATTCCTGCACTTTCCAACACGGCACGCATAGCACCTCCAGCCAAGACACCTGTACCTGGAGCTGCTGGTCGAAGTAATACCTTCGCGGCACCAAACTTCGTAAATGACTCATGCGGAATCGTTCCATTTAATACAGGAACCTTAATCAAGTGCTTTTTAGCATCATCTACTCCCTTGGAAATAGCATCCGTTACTTCATTGGCTTTACCCAGTCCAAATCCGATAATACCATCTCCGTTTCCCACTACGACAATCGCACTAAAACTAAAGCGACGTCCACCCTTTACCACCTTGGCGACACGTTTGATTTTTACCACTTTTTCTTGCAGTTCTACTTCACTGCTTTTAACTCTAAGTCTGTTAGTGAGCTCCATATGTTTTTAAAATTTGAGTCCCCCTTCTCTCGCACCTTCTGCCAAGGCTTTCACTCTGCCGTGATATTTGTATCCTCCTCTGTCAAAAATCACCGTTTCTATCCCCTTTTCTTTGGCCTTTTCTGCTAATGCTTTTCCTACGGCATTGCTCTTTTCTGATTTAGAAAGGGGCTGCGAATTTACGTCTTTTATTCGAGAAGAACAACTTACTATTGTCTGACCAGTTTCGTCATCGATAATCTGAGCGTAAATCTGTTTGTTGCTTCTATATACAGATAACCTGGGACGCTCAGTAGATCCCCGGATCTTTCCCCGTATCCGTCTTCTAATCTTGTTTCTTCTTAAGATCTTTTTACTCGTTTTTGCCATCTTCAATTACTTTAATGTAAGCTTGAACAAACCCGTATTTATTATTTACTACCTGCTTTTCCAGCTTTCCTGCGTATCTGTTCTCCCACAAAGCGTATTCCTTTGCCTTTGTAGGGCTCTGGTGGTCTAAGACCTCTAATTTTAGCTGCAATTTGCCCTATTAATTGCTTATCAATTCCCTTTAAGATTATTTTGGGATTTTCTCCTCTTTTAGTCTCCGTCTCCAGTTGGATATCTGGAGGCAACAGCCATACAATCGGGTGAGAAAACCCCAGAGATAATTCTAGTCTATTTCCCTGATTAGAAGCTTTATAACCGACCCCTACTATTTCCATTTTCTTTTCGTACCCCTGAGTAACGCCAATAATCATATTGTTGATAAGCTGACGATACAATCCATGCATAGCAGCATGCCTTTTCTGATCTGTCGGTCTTTTAACTACTATTTCCTTGTCGTTAACCTCAATAGAAAGGTCGGGGTCAACATGTTGAAATAATTCTCCCTTGGGACCTTTCACTTTTACCGTAGATTTATCGACGGTTACTGTTACTCCTGAGGGGATCTCTATGGGTAAATTTCCTATTCTTGACATAACATTTGACTTAGTAAACGTAACACAGAACTTCTCCTCCTACTTTTTCCATTTTGGCCTGTTTAGCCGTCATCACGCCGTTGGGAGTAGATATAATTGCAACCCCCAATCCGTTTAATACTCTAGGCATACGCTTATACTTCGTATATTTTCTCAACCCAGGCCTACTAATACGCTCCAGGCGATGAATAGCAGGTTGCTTGGTAACACGGTCGTATTTAAGGGCAATTTTAATACTCCCCTGAGGACCGTCATCTACAAATTTATATTTACGGATATATCCTTGTTCATGTAATACCCGGGTCATTTCTTTCTTTAGATTCGAGGCAGGAATAGACACAACTTTATGTCCTGCCTGAACCGCATTTCTAATGCGGGTAAGATAATCTGATATTGGATCTGAGTACATATTACCAACTCGTTTTTTTTACTCCTGGAATTTTTCCTTCCAATGCTAATTCTCTAAACTTAATACGCGATATACCAAAGCGACGAATATATGCTCTAGGGCGACCTGTCAACATACAGCGATTCTTGAGTCTCACTGGGGATGAGTTTCTAGGCAAAAGTGCCAGAGCTTGATAATCACCAGCCTCTTTAAGCGCTTTGCGTTTTGCCGCATATTTCTTGACCAGTTCCTCGCGTTTCTTCTGTCTGGCGATTGATGATTTTCTTGCCATAATGATTAATTAATTTTTATCCAACTTCTGAAAAGGCATTCCAAATTCTCTCAACAAGGCTAAGGCCTCTTCATCAGTATCTGCACTTGTAACAAAAGTGATATCCATACCTGAAATCTTTTTAATCTTATCTACATTGATTTCGGGGAATATAATTTGCTCTTTCACTCCCATATTAAAGTTACCTTTTCCATCAAAACCCTTGACAGGAAGACCGCGAAAGTCTCTTACACGAGGTAGAGCTACGTTGATAAATCTATCAAGAAACTCGTACATCATCTCTCTTCTCAAAGTAACTTTAACACCAATGGGCATTTCCTCTCTCAACTTAAAGTTTGAAATACTTTTCTTTGCTTTAGTTACGATAGGCTTTTGTCCAGTAATAATTGTCAGTTCTTGCACGGCATCATCTATCAACTTCTTATCTCCCACTGCATCTCCTACTCCCTTGTTTAGTACAATTTTCTGGAGTTTTGGTACCTGCATGATAGATTTATAATTGAACATACTGTTCATATCAGGTACAATCTGATCTTTATATTTGCTCATTAATCTTGGCTTGTCCATCGACTTTCCGTTTTTAATTGTCAGATATTAAGGGAGTATCTCTCCACTTTTCTTTGAATACCTTACCCAACCTTTTTCTCCTTTTTTTCTTCCGATGCGTGTTGGCTCATTAGTCTTTGGGTCTACAACCATCAAGTTGGAAATATGTATAGGAGCTTCCTGCTGAATGATACCGCCTTCAGGGTACTGTTGGGAAGGACGAATATGTTTAGAAACGATTCGAACTCCTTCTACAATTGCTCTGTTTTCTTTGGGCAATACACGCAATACTTTACCTGTTTTTCCCTTATCTATCTCCGACCCACTAATAACCTTCACTGTATCACCTCTCTTAATATGTAGTTTCATAGTTTTTTTCGTTATAGTACTTCTGGTGCCAAAGAAACAATTTTCATATATCCACGTTCTCGTAACTCTCTCGCCACAGGACCAAATATGCGGGTTCCTCTAGGGCCTCCATCATTGGACAAAATTACTGCAGCATTGTCATCAAATCGTATATAAGATCCATCTTTTCTTCTTTTCTCTTTGCGTGTACGCACGATGACGGCCTTGACTACATCTCCCTTTTTGATATTCGAACTCGGATCGGCGGATTTTACACTGCATACGATCCGGTCGCCGATGCGGGCGTAGCGTCTCTTGGTGCCTCCCAGCACCCTGATACAAAGAACTTCCTTTGCACCACTATTATCCGCTACAGTTAATCTACTCTCCTGCTGTATCATTGTATTTTCTTATCTATTGATATGCTATATGAATTCAATCTGAAAGTTAAGCCAAAGAATACATATTACTTCGCACGTTCTACTATCTGTAGTAGTCTCCACCTCTTCCTTTTACTCAGAGGACGCGTTTCCATGATTTGAACAAGATCTCCAATCCCACAATCATTATTTTCGTCATGAGCGAGAAACTTGGAGGTTTTCTTCATGAATTTACCATATATCGGGTGCGCGACATTACGCTCAACTGCAACGACGATCGTCTTATCCATTTTATTGCTGGTGACCTTCCCTGTCCTTACTTTGCGGAGGTTCCTTGTAGCTGTATTTTCTGTTTCACTCATTGTCTGATCTTTCTTAAAAAATAAATTCTCAAAAAACCTTATGATTCTGCTGTATCTACTTCCAGGGTTTCACCATTAATTTCTCTTTCGCGAAGTATCGTCTTTAGTCTTGCAATGGTTCTTCTCAGCTCTCGAATATCTGAGGGACGCTCTACGGATGATACGGCATGGTTCAACCTAAGCCTCGTGAGGTTCTCACTTTCATCTTTAATGCGAGCAATGATCTCTTCCGTTGTTAATTCGCGAATATCACCTACTTTCATATGCTTTAAGATTGTAAGTCTCGTCTATATACTACTTTTGTCTTAATCGGTAATTTATTGGAAGCAAGTCGTAAAGCCTCCATCGCCACTGATTCGGGCACACCGTCGAGTTCAAATAATATCCTTCCTGGTTTTACTACTGCTGCCCAGTATTCTGGATTTCCTTTACCTTTTCCCATACGCACTTCTGCCGGTTTTTTCGTAATGGGCTTTTGGGGAAATATACGAATCCACATATTTCCTTCCCTTTTCATAGTTCTTGAGATCACGATACGACACGCTTCGATTTGGCGAGATGTGATGAAATCACTTTCCAAAGCCTTAAGGCCATATGCACCAAAGGAAACTTCTGTTCCACGCTGAGAGTTACCTTTCATCCGGCCTTTCTGGACCTTCCTTCGCTTTACCTTTTTAGGTTGTAACATGATATTTTAATTTTATCTTCTTCTTTTCTTTGATCTTTTTCTCTCTGATTTGCCATTGGGCGACAGATCTACTTTTCCAAAAATTTCTTTTTTAAAGATCCATACCTTGACGCCAATGACACCATAAATCGTTTTAGCTTCTGCCAATGCATAATCGATGTCTGCTCTCAGAGTCTGTAAAGGGATACGACCATCCTTGTACTGTTCTGTACGTGCCATTTCAGCACCTCCCAATCTTCCAGAACACATAATCTTACACCCTTGAGCACCTGCACGCATGGTAGAATTAAGCGCTGTTTTCATCGCCCTACGGAAAGAAACACGGCCTTCCAACTGCTGTGCTATTTGCTGAGCAACCAGCATGGCATCCAATTCCGGACGTTTAATTTCAAAAATATTGATTTGGACATCCTTATTGGTAATTTTCTTGATCTCTTCGCGTAGCTTATCTACTTCCTTTCCCCCTTTACCAATAACTATCCCAGGACGAGAGGTGTGAATGGTAATTGTAATCTTTTTGAGTGTTCGTTCAATTACGATTTTAGAGATACCTCCTCTTGGAATCCTAGCTTGTAGATACGCTCGTATCTGTTCATCTTCAATTAACTTATCGGAGAAGTCTTTCCCTCCATACCAGTTGGATTCCCAGCCCTTAATAATGCCGAGTCTCAGACCTATTGGATGTGTTTTCTGTCCCAAAGTAATTCTATTTTTTGTTTAATCTTGATCTTTCAGTTCTTCAGGTATTTCGTCGATGACGAGTGTTACATGACAATATCTTTTGCGTATCAGATGGGCGCGACCTTGTGGCGCAGGTTGAATGCGTTTGAGCATTCTTGCACTGTCAACTCGTGCCTCTTTTATGTAATGTGTATTAACATCTACACGTTCTCCTTCAAACTTTTCCTCCAACGAAGCCACTGCCGAACGAAGCAATCTCGATACAGCAGGTGCTGCGGCTTTAGGTGTAAATTTTAACACATTCAATGCATCAAATATCTCACGATTTCGGATCTGGTCTACAACCAGACGCATCTTCCTGGCGGAGCAACGATAATTTCTCAAGCTGACCTTAATGGTGTCTGCTTTTTCATCTTTTAATCGTTCTGCATAAGCTCTTTTGCGCTTGGGTTGTTTTTCAACCCCCGCAGCAATTTTCTCTTTCCTTGTCATTTTAACTCTTTCCGCCATCGTACTATCTTCTTTTATCTTTTTTATTGTTGCCTGCGTGTCCCCTGAAGTTACGTGTAGGAGCAAATTCACCTAATTTATGCCCTACCATGTTTTCAGATACATATACAGGAATAAATTTATTTCCATTGTGTACGGCTATTGTATGCCCTACAAAGTCAGGAGAGATGATGGACCTTCTCGCCCATGTCTTGATCATCTTCTTCTCGTTTTTATCATTCATCCGTTGGACCTTTCTATCCAATTTGGGATCAATGAAGGGCCCTTTTTTTAAGGATCTTGACATAGTATCTTTAATTTATCACTATCCGAAGGATAACAGTTAAACTTATTTTTTCTTACTGACTATCAAACGACTAGATGGCTTGTTTCTATCTCTGGTCTTATATCCCTTTGCAGGTAAGCCATTGCGGTTTCTGGGGTGTCCCCCTGAAGCACGACCTTCCCCACCACCCATAGGGTGATCTACAGGATTCATTGCTACCCCTCTTGTTCGGGGTCTTTTACCTAACCATCTATTTTTACCTGCCTTACCTTTAGAAATATTTGCATGTTCGGCATTTCCCACTGCTCCAACTGTAGCCATACAATGCGCGAGGATCATTCTTGTCTCGCCAGAAGGAAGTCTTAAGCTCACATACTTGCCTTCTTTTGCGGTAAGCTGGGCAAAAGTACCTGCTCCACGCACCATAATACCTCCTTTACCAGGCCATAACTCTACGTTATGTACAACCGTACCCATGGGCATATTTCTCAATTGCATCGCATTGCCTGGTTTTGGATCAACCTTTTCACCAGCAATGACCGTTTGACCTACTTTCAATTTATCCGGTGCAAGAATGTATCTCTTTTCTCCATCTTCATATTTCAACAATGCAATGCGAGCTGAACGGTTGGGATCGTATTCTATCGCAAGCACCTCAGCGGGCATATTCATTTTATCTCTTGCAAAATCTATAATTCTATATCTTCTCTTGTGTCCTCCTCCGCGATGCCTTGAAGTCATGCGACCCATATTATTCCTACCACCACTTTTCTTGAGTGGGGAAGTCAAAGATTTCTCGGGTTTTGATTTCGTAATATTCTCAAAATCCGATAGCGATCGTTGACGTGATGCGGGTGTTACAGGTTTTAATTTTTTAATTCCCATCTCTTTACAATCTTTTTACATTTATTATTGATCCAACCGTAATCAGTATTAAATGTGTTTATAAAAGTCTATTTCAAATCCTGGTTTCAACGTAATAATGGCCTTCTTGTAATTGGATCTCTTACCGCTTACTATACCTTTCTTAGAATATCTCATTTTAGTCTTACCACGAACAATGAGCGTATTCACTGACTCCACTTCTACATCGTATAGTCTTTCTACTTCTTTTTTTATTTCAAACTTATCAGCTGCCGAGTCAACCTCAAATCCATACTTCTCTAGCCCTCTTTCAAGATAGGCTGCCGTTTTCTCCGTAATGATTGGTCGTTTAATAATGCTCATAGCCTCGATTAATTCAATTGTTCGTTAATGATGCTTATCGCTTCTTCAGTGATGATCAAATGATCTGCATTTATGATATCATAAGTATTGAGATCCCTTGCCAGCCGTATTTCTGTCTTAGGAATATTTCTTCCTGAAAGAAAGACATTTGCGTCGTTCTCAGCCTGTACAAAAAGAATTTTTTTGCCAGACAGTTCCAGATTATCCAGGATAGAGACAAATTGTTTAGTCTTGGGTATTTCAAAGGTGAAGTTCTCCACTATTTTTATTCCCTCTTCCTTTGCTTTATACGACAAAGCGCTTTTTCTCGCGAGGCGACGCTGCTTTTTGTTCAGGCGAAAGCTGTAGCTTCTTGGTCTGGGGCCGAAAATGGTCCCTCCATGTCTCCATAGTGGAGATCTTTTATGCCCAGCACGAGCATTACCTGTTCCTTTTTGCCTGTAGGGTTTTTTCTTACTTCCAGACACTTCTCCTCTTTCCTTGGCTTTATGCGTTCCCTGGCGTTTGTTAGCTTGTATCAGACGTACATCTTGATAAATGAGATGATCACTGGGTGATTCTAATCCAAATATATTATCGTTCAGGTCGATTGTACGTCCTGTATCTGTTCCGTCTATGCTAAATACTGTCAATTCCATCTCGATGATCTATTGAAGCCTTAAATTATTTTTCAATGAATACATAAGAACCTTTATGTCCGGGAATAGAACCTGATATGACCAGAAGATTTTTTTCAGGGATTACCTGTACGATCTTTAGGTTTTGTACTTTAACCTGCTCTCCACCCGTTCTTCCCGCCATTCGCATTCCTTTGAATACTCTGGAAGGAGTAGATCCAGGTCCTAGAGAACCCGGTGCTCTCTCTCTGTTATGCTGACCGTGAGTACGGCCTCCCACCCCATGAAATCCATGGCGTTTAACAACTCCCTGAAAGCCTTTTCCTTTTGATATTCCGGTAACATCAACGAATTCTCCCGCTTCAAACATTTCTACGCTTAACTGATCTCCTAGCTGCATCTCCTGACCATCAAAATCAAATTCTTTTATCTTTCTTTTAGGAGAAGTATTTGCATTAGAAAAATGCCCCTGCATAGCTTTAGAGGTATTCTTTTCCTTAGCCTCGTCAAATGCCAACTGTACCGCCGCATACCCTTCCTTTTCAACAGTTTTTACTTGCGTAACAACGTTAGGCTCTGCATATATTAATGTACATGGTATGTTTCTCCGGTTTTCGTCGAAAATACTAGTCATCCCGACTTTCTTTCCTATTATTCCAGCCATCTTGGTTGATTTTTACAATTTCATAGTTCGTTTAAGCCACTTAAGTTGAGGTATTCACATGGTGGGGGAATTTATACCCCTCATGTATCACACCTTGATTTCGACATCTACACCACTGGGTAATTCCAGTTTCATAAGGACATCAACAGTTTTAGAACTTGAGCTGAATATATCGATCAGTCTTTTGTAAGAACTGATTTCAAACTGCTCACGGGATTTTTTATTAACATGTGGAGATCGGTTTACCGTAATGATAGACCGTTCAGTGGGCAAAGGAATTGGCCCACTGACGATAGCTCCTGTTTGTTTCACCGTCCTAACGATCTTCTCAGCTGATTTATCCACCAGGTTATGATCGTAGGACTTTAGCTTTATTCTAATCTTCTGCGTCATATCTAACCGATTATGCCTTAGCTAAACCTTTCACCTTTGCAATTATCTCTTCTTGTATATTGCTGGGTGTTTGTTCAAAGTGAGAAAATTGCATGGTAGAAGAAGCACGACCAGAAGTAATGGTGCGAAGTTCAGTTACATATCCAAATAGTTCAGATAAAGGAACTTTCGCTTTAATTACTTTAGAATTCCCACGATCTCCCATGGATTCTACCTTACCTCTTCTTTTATTCAAGTCTCCCACAACGTTACCCATATACTCTTCTGGGGTTACGACTTCCACAGCCATAATTGGCTCCTTAATGATGGGTGTACACTTTTTGGCAGCATTCTTGAAGCCTAACCTCGCGGCTAACTCAAAAGATAGCTGATCTGAATCCACAGGGTGGAAGCTTCCATCAAACAGCCTAACTTTCAGATCATCCATAGGAAATCCCGCCAATACCCCCTCAGACATTGCTTCCTTAAATCCTTTTTCTACGGAAGGAATAAATTCTCTAGGTACGTTACCACCTTTTATTTCATCTACAAACTCGTATCCTTCTCCCTTTTCCGAAGGCCCTATCTCTACCTGGATATCAGCAAACTTACCACGACCACCTGTTTGTTTCTTATACACTTCACGATGATCTGCACTTGTAGTGAGCGCTTCGCGATAAGATACTTGTGGCTGCCCTTGATTGACTTCCACTTTAAACTCGCGCTTTAAGCGATCAACGATGATTTCAAGGTGAAGCTCTCCCATTCCTGCAATAATCGTCTGTCCACTCTCTTCATCTGTAGATGCCTGGAATGTAGGATCTTCTTCAGAAAGCTTAGCCAAACCAGCCGAAAGCTTTCCTTCATCTTTTTGCGTCTTGGGTTCAATAGCAAGACGAATGACAGGCTCAGGGAATGTCATTTCCTCTAATAACAGAGGATTATTCAAATCTGTCAACGTATCTCCAGTACGTATATCCTTCAGTCCTACCCCTGCGGCAATATCACCGGCTTCTACCACATCAATTTGCTGCTGCTTATTGGAGTGCATCTGAAGAATACGGCTAATACGCTCTTTCTTACCAGATCGGTTATTTAATACATAAGATCCACCTTCCAGTTTTCCAGTGTAAACACGGAAGAATGATAAACGACCTACATATGGGTCTGTCATGATCTTAAAAGCAAGTGCGGTAAAGGGTCCTTCCGGATCTGCAGTACGCTTTTCAGTATCTCCGGTATCTGGGTTTACCCCTTCGATTTCATCAACATCCAGGGGTGAGGGTAATAGAGAACACACTGCGTCCAATACTGCTTGTACTCCTTTATTTTTAAACGCAGACCCACACATCATAGGAGTAATCTTACGATCCAGTGTAGCCTGACGAAGTGCACCTAAGATTTCATCCCCAGTAATTGTATCAGGATCATCAAAATACTTTTCAAGAATAGCTTCATCATACTCAGCAATTGCTTCTATCATGTATGTTCTCCATTCTTCTACTGTATCTTCAAGGTCTGCAGGAATGTCTATCGTTTCAAAAGTCATCCCAAAGTCTTCTTCATTCCAGACAATGGCTTTATTGGTAACGAGATCGACGACTCCTTTGAAATCTACTTCAGCTCCTATGGGAACCTGTATAGGCACAGGATTACCATGAAGCATTTCTTTCACTTGCTTCACAACCTCAAAAAAGTCTGCTCCTGAGCGATCCATTTTATTTACAAACCCTATTCGGGGTACTTTATATCTTTCCATCTGACGCCATACTGTTTCACTCTGCGGCTCAACGCCACCTACAGAGCAAAAAAGAGCTACAGCACCATCTAATACGCGAAGAGAACGCTCAACTTCCACAGTAAAATCCACGTGTCCAGGCGTATCGATGATATTGATACGGTGGCGAGTGTCTCTGTATGGCCAGTAGGTGGTTGTTGCTGCAGATGTAATGGTAATCCCACGCTCTTGTTCCTGCTCCATCCAGTCCATGGTAGCGGCACCATCGTGTACCTCTCCTATCTTGTGTGAGATACCAGTATAAAATAGAATACGCTCTGTAGTAGTAGTCTTACCAGCATCAATGTGTGCACTAATACCGATATTTCTCGTATGTTTTAGTGGGACTCTCTCCATGTTTGACAAATAAAAATTTTATGGAATTTAATTTATTAAAACTTAAAGTGAGAAAACGCCTTATTTGCTTCTGCCATCCTGTGAGTATCTTCCTTCTTCTTGACAGCAGCTCCTTCCCCTTTGGATGCGGCAACGATTTCAGAAGCCAATTTATCCTGCATTGTTTTGCCATTGCGTGAGCGGGAATAACGTATCAACCATTTCATCCCTAAAGATAGCCTGCGGCTAGAGCTAACTTCTGTAGGCACCTGAAAGGTCGCACCTCCAACTCTTCTACTTTTCACCTCTACAGCAGGCATAATATTGTTCAATGCAGTCTTAAATACTTCCAGCCCATCTTCTCCTGACCGCTTCTCCACCAAGTCAATCGCTTTGTAAAAAATTTTATACGCTGTACTCTTTTTCCCATCTACCATAAGATTATTGACAAACTTAGTTACAAGCTGCTCTTTAAACCTTGGATCGGGAATTGATATTCTATTTTTAGCTCTCGTTTTTCTCATGATTCAGAGATTAGATCGAATTATTTTTTAGGGCGCTTAGTACCGTACTTTGACCTACCTTGCTTTCTATCTTCAACGCCAGCAGTATCCAGTGCACCGCGAACAATGTGATACCTTACACCGGGGAGATCCTTTACCCTACCTCCTCTTACTAAGACAATAGAGTGCTCCTGAAGATTATGACCTTCACCACCTATATATGCATTCACTTCCTTACCATTTGTAAGACGCACACGTGCAACCTTCCTCAATGCAGAGTTTGGCTTTTTAGGTGTCGTTGTGTAAACCCTTAAGCACACTCCACGACGCTGTGGCGACCGCTCTAATGCCGGAGACTTACTTTTTTCTGCTTTGGTACTTCTACCTTTCCTTATTAATTGTTGAATTGTTGGCATAACGATTCAAGTTCCTAATCAAAGGGTTTAAAAAAATTTTATTAAATGCTAGGGGAGAGTAGGGAAGAATAACAGTGCAAATCGACATCTACACATGCGTTACAACAGTTTGACAACTGTTATTTTCTCCTTCCTGGTTACCTAAGTTACTCTACCTAAGCATTGCCCGAAAGCGGGAAATCCCGAAGTTTTCATTTTAGTTGAAAACTTGAAAAACGGGTTTTCATCTAGATGTAGATGTGTTACCCGTAAATCGAGTTGCAAAATTGCATAATTGATTTAATAATTCCAAATTACTTTGGAATATAATTCTTATGAAGCCCCAATCATTTTGGTACGTACTCTTTGCCTTCTTGAGTACTTATGTATTGCTTGAACAAATGCTCGATCCATACTGGGCTGGATTTGAGTTATCTGTATCCAGACATGAAGATATGTTATCTAAAAAAGCCCAATTTTACAATCCCTGGCAATATCGCATACTATCTACCTATCTGTTAGAGGGCTTAATACAAATATACCAATATACAGGAATCAAAGCACTTATTCCCGAGCTTGAAGTACCTCAATTGGGTATTTCTCTTAGACAGCATCTTCCATTTATACTCGTAAAGTGGCTATTACTATTTGTGGTATTTATTTCTGCAAATAAGTACTTTATTCAATTGAAGATATTACATGCCAGCCATCGACTCATGGGGTTGTGGTTATTGGGTTTTGCTATGTATCCTATGCAGTTTAGCGGCGACCTATCGTTGGACATATATATTGAAGTGAGTTGCTATTTGCTTGCAGCTTGCTATATCTTGAAGAAGCAATATTACCCGGTTATCATACTTACCTTCATTGCTGCGTTGAATCGAGAAAGTAGTGGCTTCATCCCTATTTTACTGGGTATATATATCATATATATTAACTGGGATCTCGTTGTCAGCGACATACCCCTCAATGAGAAGCTCAATCGTATGATCATTTTACTCGCTCCTTCCATTTTGAGTGGATTGATCTATCTAATCGTGTTCATGGGCATTAGATATCATTTTGGATACGTCTCTCCATCTTCTGTATATGGAAACCAAAGCTACTGGGAGTTTTTTACCTGGAATTTTTCCCAACCTACATCCTACATTCAATTTATCAGAACATTTACCCTTTATCCTTTATTAATAGTAATTACCTTTCGTAAGTGGCCTCAGCCACTCAAAATATGGAGTATTTGTATGTTGTCTGCTTGGATTTTCATTCACCTTGGATGGGCCGTGGTGAGGGAGACACGCCTATTTCTCGTACCTTTAGCATTACTTATAATACCAGGTGTCATTATCGTACTGCTAGTAAAAAAAAGAGAAGCTATCAAATGATAGCTCCTCTCACCAATTAAACCCAATTATTTTTTGTATGTGTTCTATATTATGGTCTAACAGACAATCTGGTAACAATTATTTCTCCGTTGGGCTTTATAATCTGGAAGAAATAATTCCCTGCATTTAATTCATTCAGCCCTATTCTGTAAACCTGACTCACGTCCAATTTACCTCCTTTGATTGTTCTACCAATACTGTCGAAAATCCTGTATTTGTGATTCCCTACTTCAGGATTGATTGCACGCACATATACATACTCATCAACAGGGTTTGGATAGACTAAATAGTAATGTTTGTCTGGATCTCCTACATAGATCGCCACTACATTTGTGTATATGGCACTCCCATCGGGACGTGTAACCCTCAAACGATAGTACAACACGTCGGATCCAGCAACATCCTCATCAAAATATTCATCACTTCCATGGGAGATACTGTTTTGATCACCTTGAAGCGTATCTACAGGAGTAAAGAAAATTCCATCTACGGATTTTTCCACCACAATCTCATTGGGCCCTTCCATGTAAGTTCCCCATGACAATTGAATGAGGTTATCTGAAGCTAGCAGATTTCCATCCAATTGATTGACAACAGTAGGAAGCGCTACCCCACACAAGGTATCACAACTTACAATATCTGCGTTGATATCACCTTGTGATTTTAATGATACATTGGTGCCATCATATATTAAATCTCCTTCGTAAAGGAACCACGATGCCAGTCCCAGATCCCCATCTTTAGCATTTCCTCCAACTCCTTCCTGCGCTCTCTTTGAGAAATCTGCAGGTGCATGTGATAAATGTAATGTACCCTGTATGTTACCTTTACCAATTAATTTACTTTCATCACTTAACTTCCAAAGTGTCCAGTCATCTACATTATCCTCTGCCACTTCCAACGCAATTGGATTATCTGCCACAAATTCTCCAGTGTATCCTAATCCACTTTCGGGATTAACGAAGATTAACATTACCTCAAATTTTGCATCATCATCCAATCGGCTTTTCACCAGACCTGTAACAATAGCTGTATCCTTTCCGGGGAGTTTCATGAATTGAGGTTTGTGATCTGGATCGCTGTAATCCCATACAAACCTTTGTGCCTCTGTATCAATTCCAGTATCTCTATGGGGATCAAGTGGAGACTGGAAAAGATATATAGAATGATTGAAAGGATTAGGCTCTGATGTCCAGTCTGCTAGTTCACATATCTCGATTTCAAGGTCACATAGAACACGAATAAATTGTACATGAGTTACGGTGTTGTCACATCCGTCAGTAGCTGACCATGTCCTACGAATTGTGAAGTTACCTTCACATTTACTGTCAAAAGTATCGGCTTGATATACAATTGTATCAATCATGCTGCAGTTGTCTTCAACCACAACTTGAGGGGGGTGCGGAATAATTGGACCACACTCATAATATACTGTATCAGATGGCATGGGCAATCCACCCATTACTGATAATACAGGTCTAAGCGTATCAATTACGGTAATAGTTTGTGTACAAGAATCTATATTTCCTGCAGCATCAGAGGCGTACCAAGTTCTGATAATATGACCTGTCAAGCAGGGTAGTGTCCTCTGATCATTGTCTACATAATAGATAGTATCAATAGGCACGTCCTGGCAATTACTCGTAGCAGAGGCCATACCAATAGCACCAGGATCAATGACGTATTCAAAACTATCGATATCACAGTCCACCGTCACGTCAGCTGGACAGTTTAGTGTAGGTTTCTTCTGACAAAGAAAGCATCCTTCGGGGACTGTAAGCAAAGCTCCGGCAGAAGTATCAGCGCCATATATGTTCTGAGATATATATCGGTATATATTCCCATCCAAATCCAAAGAAACAGAATCGATTGATAGTGTGTTGGAATCAGTATTAGAATACATATTGTTATTGATCAATGAGTCCCAGGTAGAACCATTGTCTACACTCACCTCCCAAAAGCCGGTAGGATCTGTAGAGCGAGGATCAACTACAACACTAAATGAGACTCCTCCAATACAACCATATTGAACATTTTCAGGACTTTCATCTATGATTGGTAAATAAAAGACTTCATCATTTTCTATATCATAGATGAATAGGTATTGTTCCAGCAAACCATCAGTTGCAGGAACAGCATTATTTGGCGCTGGACTAGGATTTAACCTGGCAGCTTTTTTTGCATTCTCTACAGCAGTTTCAAGATCTCTGAAATAGTATATTGCATCAGCACCTGCAATCGTATCAAACATTACATCTGTCTGGGCCTTATTGGGTACAATATCGACATCAATACCCAAAACTGCTTTCAATGTATCTGATATCGTAATGTCATCGATGAGAAGTGGGGGGTCAACAAGATAATTCTGGGAAAGTGGACCAGGTTCAACATATAACCCTACAGGCTCTGTAAACAAGTATTCTCCACTAAATGTAACATTAGAGGTAGTACTGTCTTCAGAAGAAAAGATACCAATGGCGGCTGTGAAACCTTCAATATTAGAGAATTGGTTTCCCGATGTAGAAATATTTTCTACAGTTACATTGTGAACAGATGTCATTGACAACCCATTCCCTGCATTGTTTTCAAGCGTTAGATTCTTTAACGTTACTCCAACTACATCTCTCAATCCAATTCCACTTCCACCATTATTATTGGAAGTAACATTCTCTATGGACAAGCCTGCAGCCTTCCCTTCGATATTGACGATACCGAATAAAGGAGCGTTTTGAACCCTAAGGCTTTTAATCAACACATTTTCAGCCTGAACATATAGGCCAAAACTACTAAGGGAACTAGCATCAATGACTACACCTGATTCGGACTCACCTACTAAAGCAATTGTTTTTTCAATTGTGATAGCTGAGAATCCAGAAGGAGCATACATACCATTTTGGATGAATACTGTGTCTCCTGATGATGCTGCATCAATCGCAGACTGTATATCTAAAAAACAAGGATTATTGCCACCACATGTATTATCCAGGGCATTTACATAAACGACACTTGCCTTTAAAAATGATGAACTAATTAATAAAAAGAGCAGGGTCATTAGCAATTTACATAGCTTAATGTACGAAGGGTAGAAATCAAATTTCATATTATTTATAAGAGATTTCGGAAATTACTCTTTGCTTGTTCGAGTTTTGTGTATATAGATTTTATTACATTTATCGCAAATTTATTTATTTATTTAATTCATAACAAATCTGTATTGGAAATTTAAATTGTATGAAATTAGAATAATACTCAAATAACCCAATAGGGACCTTCAATGCAGACTACCACTAAAAATGTCCACAAAAATTTTTTATTTATCTCCATATTTACAATTATCATTTTATTCAATGGTTGAATAAAATGTCTCGCCATTTGTTATTACTAACTTTTTGATTAGCTCAAACCCAAAAAAATATCTTACTTTTAGTTCCAAACGTATCAATCTCAAAATCTCCCCTTATCCATGAGAAAAACTTATATCTTAATTTTAGCCATATTATTTATTTCAAGTATTCGGGCACAATCTGACAAAATACTCCAATCTGGCCCTATGGTAGGGTATACTGAGATGCGTGAAGCATTATTATGGGTACAAACACAACAAGAAGCAGAGGTATACTTTTCTTATTCAACTAAGACGTCTCCGGAAACTGTATTTCGAACCACATCTGTAAGAACAGAAAAGTCCAGTGCATTTACTGCAAAATGTGTAGCTGATCAGGTGCAGCCTGGCAATACCTATCAATATTCCTTATTTATCAATGGAGCAAAAGTAGATCTACCTTATCCCACTGAATTTCAAACCCCTCCTTTATGGCAGTACAGAACTGATCCTCCTGAGATGACCATTGCATTAGGTAGCTGTGTATTTGTCAATGATTCCATATATGATCGGCCCGGTAACCCCTATGGAGGTGGGTACGATATTTTTACTGCTCTATATGAAGCCAAACCCGATCTGATGCTTTGGTTAGGGGACAATATTTACCTTCGTGAAGCCGACTGGTACAGTCGTACTGGCATAAACTATCGATATACACACACACGGTCTTTGCCAGAGATGCAACCTCTTCTTGCCAATACTTCGAATTACGCCATTTGGGATGATCATGATTATGGCCCAAATAACAGTGATAAAAGCTACGGAAGAAAGGAAGAAGCTGAGGAAATCTTTAAGAATTTCTGGGGTAATCCAACCTATGGACTTGATGAATTAGGCGGAATTACAACTACCTTTGAATGGGGAGATGCTCAATTTTTCTTAATGGATAATCGCTATCACAGGTCCCCCAACGACAAACAGACAGCAACACGTACAATCTTAGGAAAAACGCAACTGAATTGGTTAATCGATGCATTGATCAGTTCTAGTGCCACTTTTAAATTTGTGTGCATAGGCGGCCAGATATTAAATGATGTTTCTGAATTCGAAAATTATGCAAATATAGCACCTGAAGAACGCATTGAATTATTACAAACTATTGTAAAGGAAGAAATACAAAACGTCATATTCCTCAGCGGAGATCGTCATCATTCGGAATTATCTAAATACGTTAAGGATGAAATCATCATTTATGATTTCACGTCATCCCCTCTTACTTCGGGGGCTCACGATGCCTCAGATGAACCTAACTCTTTAAGGGTAGAAGGTTCACACGTCGGAGAAAGAAATTATGGCCTTATCCAAATCCAGGGGGCGCGTACAAGCAGATCTCTTACCCTCAGTCTACATGATATTGAAGGAAAAGAGCTATTCTCTCATAGGATAGAGGCACAGTAAATATAACCCTACTGTTTGATTATCATATGCTTAAAAACATCCGCATATCAGGTATCCTTGTCACTCAAGGTATACTATATATCGTATTATTAAATTTTATACCGAGGGAGGATGTGGGGACTGTCCTGATTATATATACAGTATTATTTGCTGGATATGTTCAGCTGACATTCCCCTATATGTTTACTCGTATACAGCAGCACAAATTATACAAATATTTAACTCAGACTTCTATAGATAATATCTGGCTCATTGTATTAGCAGGCATCATTTTTCGTTGTATTGCATTGGTGAGCCTCCCTGAGTTATCCGATGACTACTTCCGCTTCATTTGGGATGGAAGATTACTTGCAAACGGTATTAATCCCTTTACAAAACTTCCTGCTTCTTACATGGAATCCATAGGAGAAGCTAAGCAGTTGGGACTCACTCGTGAATTATTTGAATCCTTAAATTCCCCACAATATTATACTATTTACCCACCTCTCAATCAATATATATTCTGGCTTACAGCTTATATATCACCCAATAACATATATCATCATGTTCTGGGGATGAAGATGATCCTTTTACTGGCAGAAATGGGTACGCTCTTGTTACTTCCGAGATTGATGGCATCTTGGAATCTTCCCCCATCGTGGTCTGCGCTTTACATACTCAATCCATTAGTAATCATAGAGTTGGTAGGCAATCTTCATTTTGAGGCATTAGTTATCTTTTTTCTACTTCTCAGTCTATTTTGGCTATCAAAAGAAAGATGGGTATTAGGAGCACTTGCTATGTCGTTATCCATAGCCGGTAAACTACTACCAGTCATCTTTCTTCCCATAATGATTCGGAGACTCGGGATCATTCGAACGATCGCTTTTTCGCTCATCGTCATTGGCATCAACATCATCCTGTTTATTCCTCTGTTGGATAAACAAACTATCTTAAATATGGGAGATAGTATAGGATTATATTTTCAATCTTTTGAATTCAATGCCAGTATATATTACATCGTGCGATGGATTGGATATCAGGTAAGGGGATATAATGTGATTCAAATTGTGGGTAAATATTTGGCGATTACAGTTTTTGTGGGCGTTTGGCTTATCACTTTCTTTGAAAAAAATCCCAATTGGAAAAATCTTCCCAGGACCATGGTATGGGTTCTGACGTTATATTTTGCTTTTGCTTCGATTGTACATCCCTGGTATATCACTACGCTCCTGGCATTAAGCTGTCTTTCACAGCTGAGGTATGCATTCATCTGGTCATTGATGATCATGGTTTCTTACGTTACTTATAGAAATACTGACTATGAAGAGATATTATGGCTTACTGCCTTAGAATACCTGATTGTATTTAGTATGATGGCGTATGAATGGGTAAAACTTCGCAATTCAAGGTCATTTTTATAATTTTTGTATATTGAAAAAAAAAGGATATGTCTACTCAACACTCACATTTGAACCGAAGATCTTTTCTCAAAAGAAGCAGTTTAGCTTTAGGAGCTATTTCCATCATACCCTCTCACGTACTTGGAGGGAATGGAAGGATTGCCCCAAATGATAAAATACAGTTGGGATTTATTGGTGTAGGAAAAAAAGGATATGGTCTGGGAAATACATTTTCTAATATATCGACGGTTCAAATTATCGCAGCGTGTGATGTAGATCAGCAAAAATTACTTCGATTTCAAAAGGATATGGAAGCGAAGTATTCTGAAGCGAGTAGCCAACCTGATTATGAGGGTATTGTAACACACGGAGATTTCCTTCAATTACTAGATAACGACGAGATTGACGCAGTAGTAATTGCTACCCCCGACCACTGGCATGCGATACAATCAATTGCAGCAATGAATGCAGGGAAAGATGTCTATTGTGAAAAACCCTTAGCACATACCTTAGAGGAAGGTAGAGCCATGGTGAATGCGGCTAGAAAGCACGGTAAAATTTTACAGACAGGAAGCATGCAGCGTTCTCGCGGTACGTTCCGTAAGGCATGTGAACTCGTCCAAAATGGGTATCTGGGGGATATTCAACGTGTCTTAGTCAATGTAGGAGACCCAGCTTTAGTATGTGATCTACCCGAAGAACCCACTCCTTCCTACCTCAATTGGGAAAACTGGATAGGTCCAGCTCAAATGCGTGGATACAATCCCATCATTTGTCCTCCTATCACAGACAATAGCTGGGCGAAATGGAGAGATTACAAAGAGTTTGGGGGAGGAATTTTATCTGATTGGGGAGCGCATATGTTTGATATTGCACAATGGGGCTTAGGTATGGATATGAGTGGACCTGTTGAATTTATTCCTCCTACTGATCCAGGAGCAACTCGCGGCCTAAAGATGATCTATGAAAATGGGATTGAAATGATCCATGAAGATTTTGGCAGAGGATGGGGGGTAAGGTTTATCGGAACAGAGGGTACACTTGATATTAGTCGTCAATATTTAGACTCAAAACCAGAGAAGATAGCTTTGGCAGAATTATCATCAGATGATATTAGATTATATAAAAGCGATAATCATTATACAGATTGGTTAAATTGTATTAAGACCCGTGAGCTCCCCATATGTGATGTGGAAATTGGGCATAGAAGTTCTTCTGTTTGTAATCTGGCTAATATTGCTTACGATCTGAAAAGAAATTTGACCTGGGACCCTGAAAAAGAAAAATTTGCCGGAGACAGGGAAGCAAATAAACTCAGGGGTAAAGAATATAGAAAAGCTTGGAGACTCAAAAGATGGGTTTAATTGGCTCATCTTAATGCTACTTAGTTATCAATGTATGAATCGCACCTATTTTTGAGTTCAAAAACCTCAAATGTGTTTAATTTAGGGTGTATTGCCTCTTAAAATATATATGGAAGAAAAAGTAAAAGATATAGATAAATGGAAAAACTCAATTTGGAACTTTAAGCATTCCTCATACCTGAATTGGGATCATACAATGGTATGTATGCTAGATATTATACAGACATGTGCGCTTATACATGGCGGTATGCAACATATTCATGCTAACATAAATCGATGGATAGACATGTACCTGATCCCCCAATTGGAGCGCCAATCTAAAAAAGGTCAGAAGTTACCTTTGAATAGTAACGATATTGCCAGATTGACTGCTCATTACCATATAGAGGTTAATGACTCTTTCTCCGGTAGTTCACGTATCCTGATCATATCTCCAGATAATAATGCCCTTCAGCATTTGACGCTTTGCAAGGGTCATATAGTATTGAATGCAAGATTATTTGCTGAGAGTGTAAAAGGAGCTGTAGATAGCTGGCTTTCAGATAAGGAAGTGCCAAAAAGTAAAAAAAGTACATTTTTGCGATACCTATCTACCATACATCCGTATAAAAACTTCGAAAATCAATTAATATCTGAGCAAAATTCTGAAAGAATCACTGCACACAAAACAACATATTCCGCTAAGCGTAAGCACCAGTCTTCAACACTTGATCAATCCATATCGAAGGGGAATACTCGATTACTCATTATTTCAGCCATTTTATTTGCTTTAGGTATTATACTCGGTGTTATCTTTATGGTCTTTTTATCATGAGAAACCTACTGTTACTCATATTTGGACTCGTAGCACTTTTTGACGGATTTACAACCGTATTGGGTACTGCAGCTATCCTAGGTGAAACCACTCCTGGTATATTGATATCCATTCTATTTTCATTGATCATACTTGCATTTATGATTGGTACCTATCCCATTTGGAATGCAAGTGTTATAGATACCTGGGTTGAAAATAAGGAAACAGAGGGATGCCTTCTATTCTTCATCCGGTTTTTGTGGATAGCAGCATTTTTGTATGACATTTTCACTTCATATAGTGGCAACAAATTCCTGGTAGTTGGAGAAGAAACTGCATCAGCCAGCCAAGAAGCTATTCTTGTTGGACTTACTCTCCTTGTCAGTGCTTCTCCTATATTTGTATCTTACATGCTGAATACTATTATCAGGCAAAGGGAAGAATAATCTGTTGAACCAACAACAATTGTAATTTCCAATCGTTATCAGAAAAACCAATCAGTCTGTTTAAATGAACATCAAATACAATCGTGAAGATATCCTGGATGAGGGTGGAAAGTTGATTCGATTACATGGCTACCATAAAACAGGGATTAATGATATTATTCAAGCTGCAAACATTTCAAAGGGTTCATTTTACAGTCATTTTGATAGTAAAGAAGATTTTGTGATACAACTCATCAAACGCTTTGGAGAAAACCATCTGAAAATAATTAAATATTTTCTTAACAACGAGCAGCTAAGCCCTCTAAATCGACTCAATCAATACTACCAATCCAACATTGATTATCACATTGCCCATAATTTTAAAGATGGTTGCTTACTCAACAATCTTTCTGTAGAACTTAGTGGATCTTCGGAAGTTATTAGGAACCATATTCTTCAGCAATTTACATCCTGGAAGCAAATCATTAGTACATGTATCGGACAGGGACAAAAAATGGGCGAAATCGTAGAAGAATACCCTGCCGAAGAGCTTGCAGAAGTACTACAAAGTAGTTACTGTGGAGCCGTCATATTGATGAAAACAGCAGCGAGTGTTGATCCCCTAGAATTGTGGAGAAAGCACGTATTTATGTACCTACGTGCCTAATATGTGATACCTCATCAGTATGCACAAGAATTTCCGTATAGGCTACTCATTTATATTCTTTCATCAACTTTTCTCTGGTCTCTTCAAGCCTAAGCTTTACCTCAGTGATTTCCTCCCATTCCCTTCCTTCAGCTACATGTTCTATCCCGCAATACCCACGATAACCTGCATCTAATACAATTTTCATCATTCTTTCATAATCCAAGTCCCCCCGATTTCCTTTATCATCCCATGTAGTAATCTTCACACTTACGCCCTTCGCATAAGGCATGAGTTCCTTCACACCTTGATAAGAATCGTACGAAGTGATCTTTCCATCAATATCTGATATTCTAAAGTTTCCAAAATCTGGCAAAGTACCAGCTCTCGGATGGTCAGTCATTTCCATCAGTCCACTCAACCATTTTCCATTACTGGAATTTCCTCCATGATTTTCAATCATTACATTGATATCATACGGGTCGGCATATTCACATAATCGGTACAATCCATCGGATACCAATTTCATTTCTTCGTCAAAATCTCCAGGACCCGTATCATTTGTTCCAATGCTATAACCATTCACCCTTATTGAATGACAACCCAAATACTTTGCAGCTTGTACCCATTTTTTATGGTTTTCTACCGTCTGAATACGCTCCTTTTCGTCCTTTGCTCCCAATCTTCCCTCTCTATCGCACATGATCAATAAACTCTTTACTCCTTCATTCTCAGCTCTATTTTTCATTTCCTTAAGATAATCCTGATCCTCTGCCTTATCCATAAAAAATTGGTTGACATATTCTATTGCTTCAATTCCATGTTTACGCGCATCTATCGGGAAATCCAGATGATCCATTTTCCCAGAAAAAAGTAGCTTATTCAATGACCACTCTGCGAGTGAGATATCGTATAATGGTTTGTCCATAGGTGAGTGAAATGAAAATGCACGAACGCCAACGCCAAGACCTAAAGCCGTCAGTGTCGACTGATGAATAAAATTGCGACGATTGATATTCATATTATAGTAGTTTAGTAGAAAAAATATGAACCAGGGCAAACGCACTAAAATCATTAACAGCTGCTAGTCAGCTTAAGTTAGTTCAATATATAAATATTTTAATCATAATTAACTAACAATGAATTATTTATAAAATTTGGTGCGTTTGCCCTGAATATGAATCTATACCTCAATAAGGTAACTACAATTTTAGCATTTTACAATCCTGAATGAACCTATCACTCATCTTTTCTAATTTATTGAGATTTTTTCACCGCTTCAAACCACCATCTTATTCCCGGTTCTTGAGCCGTCCCGTTCCCCCCAAGATCATATCTTACGGGTTCCCCATCAGCTGGCCCTTGACACCACCTATTTGAGTGAAAACACACATACAATCCAGGACGTTTTTTCGCTTCTGTAATCTCTTGAACATGTATGGCCTTACCCTCCTGGGTATATACACCTTGAGGAGCAAACTGTCTGGTCCACCCTCCAAATATCTCTACATTGATGATAGGTTTATCTGGGACCCCCATCTTTCGAAAATAGTCATAATGCCAACCACTATGCTGATTCTGTTCAATATCTTTTGAATAGGTATCAAACAGCAAGACATCCACATAAGGAGAGCTTCCTATCACCACATTACTACTATCGTGATATCCACCACCACCTACAATGCGTTCAGGGTCTATCTTCTTTACCTCTTCACAAAGCGCTATGATGTTTTGCGGATCATTAAAATCAAATAATTTAAAAGGTTGATACAAACGAGAATTTTGTTCATTGGCTATATTAATAATTACGTTTCGATAGGGTGTTAGTATCTGGGTAAATAATCTTGTAGCATTTCGAACAGCCTTTGCATTTCTCAAATTCAGTGAATTATTCTGGTTCCCCATAACACGTTGATAAAATATCCCTGCAATAACGACCATTTCTCTTTCTGCACATGCCTGGATAATTTTTACCAGACGATATATCTGCCCCGACTCAATTTTCTTACCATCTGCTGAAAAAGGATCACTAAAACCCCCGCTGGAACCCTGGATATACACCGATAGTGTATTTACTCCGTAATATTTATACTCATCTAATGCAGCTATGAGTTGAGCCGTTAACGTGTCGTTCTGAGAAGCACTGGCAACCCGGATACCGCACATGTCAAAAGATTGTTGATCTAGATAGAACTGACTGCCCTGGATTGATAGCGTTTGTGCATGAAGACTGGTGTAAAATAAAAGGGCTATGAATGTCATTGCCCTTGAGTAATAGTGTTTCATTTAAGAAATATTAGTAACTAAGATTCATTAATCAATCTGTAAATTACGAAGATATTGAAAGAAAACTAAATTAGTATGAAATGATAAATGCATGATAACAGAAATTTTTCCTCAACTAATTAAATAGAATTTCTGCAATGAGGATGAGAATAGGAGGTCCAATTAAGGCATATATCGCCCCAAATAAACGAAAATCCGATTGTTTGAGATATCCACTGGAAAAAGCGATCGCATTGGGAGGAGTAGAAATGGGAAGAAAGAGGGCCGTAGATGCAGATAAGCCAATAACAAGTGAAACCAACAATGCATGATCTGGCAAGAGAGATACTCCCACAGGTATAAGCACACTTGCCGCTGCAGTATTGCTCATAATGTTTGACAAAAGCGTAGTCATCCACCCCATGATAAGCAACATCAGGATATGGTTGCTGAAAACGGGCATTTGGCTAACCAGGAGATCTGTTAATCCGGTATCACTGATTACAATACCGAGTGTCAACCCTCCAGCAACAAGAATCAGCGTATCCCAGGGCAATAATCTTAAGTCTTCTCCATGAATAACACCTGCAACAGAAAACGTAAGTATAGGAATATATGAAATTACTGCTACGGGTATTTGATGTATCATGGATGTCAACCAAAGTCCTATCGTCAAAATGAACGTAATTGCTACAATGAGCCTGTTTTTACGTGTATTTCGCAGGGGATAATTATGTCTTTCATATGTATCGGGAATATACAATGTATTGTAATGCGTCTTAAAGAATATTTTTAACACTCCCCAGGTTAACACAATAAAGATACATGCAATGGGAAAACCCATGAGCATCCAATCTGAAAATCCAAAGTCGATCCCATTGTTTTGGATAATTCCCAGAGCAATGGCATTCGGAGGGCTACCAATTACTGTTCCCATCCCCCCTAATGTTGCAGATGTTGCGACTCCCAAAAACATTGCTTTAATGAAGGGATCTTTGGCATCTAACTGTTGAACAATAGGAGTTAATATAGCTATCATCATTGCTGTTGTAGCAGTATTAGACATAAACATACTGAGTAGACCCGTAATCAGCATACAGCCCAATAATATATTGTAGGGTTTATTCCCAAAATAGCGGAGAAAAAGTCGTGAAAAACGTTGATCAAATGCAGTTATCTGTGCTCCCATAGCGAGGAAGAATCCTCCCAATAAAATCCAGATCACAGGACTAGCCCATGTACTGATATATTTCTCCCAATCTGTAGATATCACAGAAGGTCGAACACTATCTAAAAAATACATGGAAAACCCAATGATGATTATGCTCACAGCGAATGGGGGAATAGCTTCCGTAATCCAAAGTCCAGCTGCAAACAATAATAAAAAAAGGGCATTTACTGCCCTG
>CAZZEC010000031.1:0-1909 GCA_964652565.1 uncultured Bacteroidia bacterium | reverse complement strand
TTCTCAATGATTTCATTATTTTGTATATTTAAGCATTCTGTTTTACGTAATACATTCAATCAACTTTCATTATGAAGGCCCACAGAAAACAGTGGATATTATTTGGCGTGTTTTTAACCTATTCACTGTTATCACTTTCTCAGCCTGATGATCCCCGCCAAAAACACTATCAAAGAAATGTTCGCCCCATCTTCATGGAAAACTGTTTCCCCTGTCACAACGGAGAGGATATGAAAGCAGGGATTAACTTTGATAATTATTTTTTCATAAGTTCTATTGTACGCAGAGGAGAATTATTCGAAAAAATGATTGAAGAGATAGAGAACAGAACCATGCCTCCTGATACTCGCCCTCCATTGACTCAAGCAGAAGTAGATACTGTGACATATTACATCAACAGTTACCTACAGGCAGCTCTCGCTGAAAAAGACCCTGGCCTTATTCCCCCGAGGCGATTAAATAATCAAGAGTACAAATATGTGATTCAAGACCTCTTTGATATTGAAATTAATGTAGACTCTTTGTTTCCTTCTGATCCTTCAGGGGGAGAAGGTTTTGATAATCAAGCAGGCACCTTGTATCTCACGCCTATGCTTATCGAGCGGTATTTTGATGTGGCTGATCATGTGATTGAAACATTTTATGAGGATGAAGAATCCTGGCGGGAAATGGTACCTGCTTACAGATCCTCCTTTCTCGCTACCATCAAAAATTTTTGGTATAGAACTTTCTACAACAAAGATCTCTCTCTTGAAAGACCTACACGACATGCCAATGACATATTATACCCTTTAGCTACCCTAGCGTATAGAGGATTTCTCTCCCAAGAAGAAAAGGAAAGTATTACAGAATTTTTCCAGCTCGCTTATAAACATTTTGATGGAGAAAAGGAGCGGTTTGATAAAAGTATTAAAGAAACCGTGAAGCGCATGCTGGTCTCCCACAATTTCCTATACAGGATTGAAAAAGATCCTTTAGTGGAGGGGCCTTATCCCGTCACTGATTTTGAGTTGGCCTCCAGATTATCCTTTTTCCTCTGGTCGAGTATACCTGATAAAGAGTTACTCAACATAGCTTACACAGAAGATCTCCATGACCCGGAGGTACTGGGACATCAGGTAAAGCGAATGCTCAACAGTCCCAAAGCTCAACGATTAGGTGCACAATTTGCCATTCAATGGTTAGAACTCAAAAAGCTCAAAGACCCCACGTTTCAACTGGACCCTGAAGTATATCCCGCTTTTAATAACAAGCTTAAGTATCTCATGCTTAAGGAAGTAGAGCTATTCTTCAATTATGTCATACTAGAGAGCAACAATCTACTGGACTTAATTGATAGCGAATACAGCTTTTTAAATGAAGCATTAGCTGAGCATTATGGTATTGAAGGTATAAAGGGAGATACCATGCGCAAGGTTCAGTTTGCCTCAAATGAAAGAGGAGGAGTCCTGGGCATGGCAGGAGTGCTTACAGCGACCTCTCTCCCTACTCGAACCAGTCCTGTACTAAGAGGTAAATGGGTGTTAGAACAAATTCTGGGAACTCCCCCGCCTCCCCCACCTCCCAATGTGCCTGAATTAGAAGCGAGTCATGATACGACAGAATCAGAGGTTACACTTAGGGTGCTTCTGGAAAGACATAGGTCAGATCCCGCATGTGAAGGTTGCCACAAAGCTATGGACCCCATAGGCTTAGGATTAGAGAATTTTGACGGTATGGGGAAATGGAGAACTGCATATGGAGAGCAACGTATAGATGCTTCAGGAGTCATGAAAACAGGTGAACGTTTTGATGGTCCTGCGGAGTTAAGAAAAATACTGGGTAGCCAGAAAGAACAATTTGCCAAAAACTTCAGTACTAAAATGCTATCCTTTGCACTCGGAAGAGGGATTATCTTCAAAGACAGCCC
>CAZZEC010000030.1:0-47276 GCA_964652565.1 uncultured Bacteroidia bacterium | reverse complement strand
GTGTAACCACCTATTTCCTCTGGCAATACACGCGAAGCGGTTCCAATCCCTCCTTTAAATCCATAACATATCGTACCTGTTCCAGCGCCGACACTGCCTTCGGAAAGGTCTGTAGTTTGGGCTTGCGCAATCGCTTTGCCAACATGTTCGGGTTTGACATGCATACCCCTGATATCGTTCAGGTATCCATCATTAGTTTCGCCCACAATGGGATTCACGGAGCGTACTTCTTCATTTCCCGCCTGGCTCAAGGTGTAATTAACCAACCCCTGGGCTGCCATAGCTACACTTAATGTATTCGTAAGTATAATAGGTGTCTCAATATTTCCCAATTCTTCTACCTGACTATATCCCATTAGCTTTCCAAAACCATTACCAATATACATGGCAGCTGGGACCTTTTGTTGAAATATATTTCCCTGATGAGGAAGGATGGCGGTTATTCCGGTTCGAATGCCTTTTTCCGCTTCCAGAAGTGTAAAATGCCCCACACTGATTCCTTTTATGTCTGTAATCGCGTTTGAAGCTCCCGTTGGAAGTACACCAAAGGTGATACCCATCTGCCTGGGTCTTTTCTCCTGCGCCTCTAATGTCGCGAAGATCATCATTGTCAAGTAAATGACAATAATAAAAGGTCTTGAACACGTATGAAAACTAACCTTCCACATATGAAATATGGTTGTTGTAATTGGAGTGAATAAATAACAAGTTAATTAAAAAATAAGTGTTGTGGTATGAATAGATTACCGTTTTTTCCTGTTTTGGCAGTGCTGTGTCTGCTAATTTCCTCTCACCTGAATGCTCAAGTTTCTATTGGAGTACGTACAGGTCTCAGTGTATCGTCTTTCCGTACACCTCCAGATCGTGTTTCCATAGCGCAAATAACGGGTCTCGAGTTCGCTGTGCCTATTGAATATCGATTGAATGAGTGGCTGGCATTACAATCTGAAATCAACTATGTGCAAAAGGGGGTATCCTTTTCAAGACCTGCTCCTGTAAACGCACCTGTAGGGACAGGACTTCTAAGAGCCGAATCTGGCAACATATCATTGAACTACCTACAAGTACCCTTCCTGTTCAAAGTTACACCAGAGTTCGACCATTGGAGTATCAGCGCTTTTGCCGGACCAAATATTGGTGTGTCTTTAGGAGGTAATATCGATCAATCTTTTGGAAGCCTTTCAGAGGACATTCATCTGGAAGAATTACCGCTGACGAGCGGATTAGCTGGTGGGGATATAGAAGCAATAGAGTTGGGGCTCACACTAGGAGCGTCTTTTCATTTTATCCCTCAAACAAGAAGGATTACACTAAAAAGAAGAGCCTCTTTTCTTTTTGATGTGAGATATCACTTTGGGTTGACAGATATTGATGCGCAGCGTCAAATAGGAGCGATCAAAAATCGTACGCTAGTGGTCTCTTTGGGCTATATGCTTCCCTTGGGCAGGTATTAGCATAATATCGCGAGTTAATATACACAACCGCTAGATAGAATGATGTGGGATGTATAACCCTTTTTGTTTCAGAAATAGTAATTTATCACATGACTTAGTAGTTAAGAAAAAAGCTTCCCTGGAGATCAGTCAGGGGGAGTTTTCATGTTGATCATATAATTAAAGGGTAAAATATGTAGGTTTTACCCTCCTCCTCATGGTAGAAAAATCCCTCTTTATTCCCGCCTTGTAAGGAAACTTATCAATTCGTCGTACCGTATCCCTCCCAGAGACAATAAAAAATTATGTTTTTTCGTAACAGTTATAGTGACTTTTACTTATAACCTTTCGTCTATAAGATTGAATAAATCAATGACAATTTCTATAAAAATATAACATGCTAAGTACCGCACATCATCCCAATACTTTTACGCATTCTATCGACTGCTTATTATCAGTAGTGGGGGTAAGAAATTCCGACCTTTTTGTTGAAAACCATACACACAGCACCAGATTTCATTGAGTAACGCATATGAGCTGTTTATCCTCCAAAATCGTTCAATCATCGAAGTTAGCGCATATTTTTATCGATATTTGCTTAATTATGTAACATCGAATTGCTTAAGGAGATGAAAATATGTATGAGCTGTAAGATATTCGGTGTTAACAGATCAACAAACAAATCTTTGATACGTATATTTAATAAAGATTAGAAACTTTTGAAATAGATATTAAACAATACATAGATTAAACAAGAATTATAATAAACCATATGAATCGCATTAGCACATCAATATTGACCCTTTGCTTTTTAGTGATTACGACGCTTGGTTATGCTCAGATATCTGTCGGAATGAGAGGTGGTGTAGTGAGATCAGCTCTCTCTGTGAATACGTTTGGAGGTGATGTTGAGAAAACCATTAATCCCACATTCTCTGTACCCGTCGAAATAAGACTCAGCAAATTAGCAGTCATACAGCCAGAACTTAATTTCACGCAGATGGGCGCAAGAATTACACAAAAAACTTCATCCATCAGTACTTCGGGTGAAACAGCAAGTAGTATCAGAAACTGTAAGTACAATGTGAACTACGTCCAAATGCCCGTATTGATGAAGCTTTCTCCCATATACAATAAAGTTAACTTCTCTGTCTTTTTGGGGCCCAATGTAAATATGGCAATCAATGGATCTGAAGAAACCTTATATGAGACTACTACTTCAGAAGGGGCATGGGCAAATATCGAAATGAGAGATTTGGAAATTGGAGGAGAAAACGCTGAAATAGATAGATTTAATGTAGGAATGATCTTTGGTGCTGGGATTCAGTATCAGTTGCATAGATCTAAACTAGTATTAGACATTAGACATCAGATGGGGCTGGGAAATGGTGGAAGTAATAATCCTGATGGAACTATATCTGATCAAGGGACATCACTTAGCTTTGGCTACATGTTTGAATTGCGCTAATCGATTTGATTCTTGTTTGTTATTAATATCTGTATAAAGTAAGGGTTAGTATAATAAGTCTGAAAAGTCTTGAAGAGGAAGCAGAAGCTTCCTCTTTTTTTATGGACGCCCCGGATCTATGAGTTGATACCCTCTGTTGTCGCCTGTCAAACTACTGAGGCTATCAGCCAGGTTTCGGGCCTCAGTAACTTGTCCATTTCTCATCAAATACTGTACGGACATTAACACAGCACTAAAGGCGGACTCATTGGGATTGAGGGTTCTGTTTACATTTACTGACTGAGCGATGTCTTCAAGACCGCTATTTGCCAATTGGTGAATAGTGTGTATTAACTGCTCCTTCATACCTGCAGTTTGATATATTCTGGTCAAAATCGCCCAATCGCTGTAGTCATAAGACAAAGCCTCATCTGAAATATGTTGTGTTAGAAAAGTAATGAGTGAATCAATTTTAGATAGTGTCTCATTGATCTGCTGCACATTTCCTTTCATGCGCATTCGTATTGATTCGCTTGAAATAGAATTATTCTCTAACATGTTTGAAGCTAATTCGATCTTAGTAATCATTTCATGAAATGATTCATCGTCTAATGTCTCATCCATTTCATCAATGAGTTCCATATTCCTTTGGACAATTTGTGTTAATGTATCGGTCATATTTGCCCCGGATTCTATCAAATTGCTTAACAGATCATTTTGTATGCGCCATTCACTGATTTGATTGGCATATGAAGTTCCTAATCTGTAAAAGGCGCTTTGATAACTGGCTCCTACTATCACCTCGCGAATATGCTCATCAAAGTATACATTGGGATCGTCCAAACCACTATACAAGAAATTTTTGGTAAGATTTTCATACATGATATCCTGTCCTACCCAGCCCATATACATATCATTAGGAGTTTGAACAGATCGCTTCACCGGTACTACTCTATATGCCAGCCCCTCCAATTTGAAGAAGTCAGATAGCCCCAGATAAGAAGAGGGGTCCATCATACTAGCAAAATAGATAGGTCGCTGCCAATGGTCCCGGGAAATATTCTGAAGAATATTGATGATGATAAGGTCTTTACGTAAGATATACGGATTCCCTCTACTACCTCTGGAGGGGAAATCCCATTTCATCGTATCTTCTGCCCAACTGGCTTCTACAATAGATAATACACCCCGATCAATCAATTGCGCTTTATCTATGGGTATTTCAATTCTCCTTGAAGGGAAATCCCTTATTACTAATCCCTTTTCTCCCATATAGTCTGCTCGCGGGATGGTAATAGGAACGGGCATGGCACCATTATGAGGAACTTTCATCTGATCGATGTACCAGTCGGAGATCAAAAGCTCCAGGTTAACCACTCTAACATCGGTACGTATGCCTTCTACTTCCTGTAAATACCAAAGTGGGAACGTGTCATTATCTCCTCCAGTGAATAGAATGGCATTTGGCTGACAGGTATTTAGCAGATTATAAGCAAATTCTCTATCAATATATCTACCTACGCGTGTGTGATCATCCCAATTTTCTATGCCCATGAGTACAGGAGCTATCAGACAAATGCCCCCTGCAAAATAGGCAGTCAATTGTTTCGCATATCGATAGAGCCATTCTGTGAAAAATCCTACTCCCAACCCCATCCATATGCAAAAAGTTTGAAATGAACCTGCAAATGAATAATCTCGCTCTCTAGGCTGTGCAGGCCATTGATTTAAATAGATGATAATAGCAATTCCCGTAAATAAGAACAGTAGCATCACTACCCAGGCCTCTTTTTTACTGTGAAAAAATTGCCATACAAGTCCCAAGAGACCTACAAATAATGGAATAAAATAATAGTGATTTTTAGCCTTATTATGAAGATTTATGGTCCGAATGGCTGCAGGTTCCAACCCAGATTCCCATCCATCTCCCTGTATATCACTAGCTCTTCCGACGAAATTCCACATAAAATACCTCCAATACATATGCCCCATCTGGTAATCGAAGAAAAATATGAGATCTTCGAAACGGGTGGGACGATCATCTCGGGGATCATTTACATTCTCTCCTTTGTCTGCCACATAATTGATATATCCAAAAGGCCCTGCAGTATACTTACTGGGTTCGTACATCCTGGGAAATAACACTTTGTCGCCATCGCGATACACATATTCATTCTTTTCAACATCTTCAACATACCTACCCATACTATCAGTAATCATGTATCTCATGCCTGAGGGTTGGATATCTACAATTTGGCCGCTGTACATGGGACCATACACTAATGGTCTATCTCCGTATTGCTCACGCTTCATATAAGAAAGAAAAGTGAGCAGATTTTCCGGATTATTCATATCCACTGCAGGATCTGCATTGGATCGGATAAAAATGACAGCGTAGGAGGAGAAGCCAACCAGTACGACGATAATACTAAGTGTAACCACATTGAGTAGTACTTTTCGTTTAAGTTGACTATATATGAGTATTCCAAGGAGAAGTGATGTAACTATCCCCGCGAAAACTATTGCTCCCGTACCTCTGGGCATGCCCAAGCCTGTAGGATTAGCTCCTTCTCGACTTATTGTACCTGTAAATAGCCGTTCAAATTGCCATGCAATGCTCAAGAGATATTGTAAGAATCCATATTGGATGATAAATAAGATGAGCACTGATAAGGTTAGGGTAACTACCAATCCTCGCCAGGAGAACGTATACTTTCGAAAGAAATAAATAAGAGATAAAGCGGGGATAGTAAGTAAATTGAGTAAATGCACGCCAAGTGAGAGCCCCATGACATATGCAATTAACACAATCCATTTGAGATGATCTGGCTGGTCAGCCCTTGCCGACCATTTCATCATTAGCCAGACCACACAAGCTGTAAAAAATGAGCTCATGGCATAAACTTCTGCTTCTACAGAATTCCACCAGATCGAATCAGCGAACGTACAACTTAGTCCCGCAATAATCCCACTGCACACTACCGCAACAGTTTTCACCGAACTGGGAAGTTGTGCCTTTTCCCACCCTTTAAGCGCAAATGCCATAGTAATCCAGCAGGTAAACATAGCTGTAAATGCTCCGGAGAGTACGCTCATCAGGTTAACCATAAAAGCGATATCCTGGGGTTGGTTAAATGCTAACATGGAAAACAGCCTGCCGAGCAACAGAAAGAGTGGCGCACCTGGAGGATGGGTCACTTCAAGCTCATTGGAACAAGCAATAAATTCCCCACAATCCCAAAAACTGGCTGTGGGAGCTACTGTAAGGAGATATATAATAAATGCAATGAGAAAAACAATCCAGCCTGTAATATTATTGATCTTATTATAGCTCATAAGTTATGAGTTTGAACTTCTTATTATGAAGTGTCCTAGTTACGACTTTTCGATGAAAACAGGCAATTAAATGACTCAATATAAGTAATACTACTTTTACACGTTAAGTTTGCAACCCTTTAATGACTCCCGATGGATGCCTGTTAAACATGATATAGTTTCAAAGAATGAGTTTTCAACATCGCTGTATGGGGTTCAAGTGTTAAAGTTGTTAAGTAGTAGTAAGTGTTGAGACATAATTAACTACCATATAAGAACCCCTACACGAACCTGAGGATGATGCGTTACTCCGGAAGGTGGTGAACAGAATGCAAGTACTCGTGTTAATTGATCAAATGCTTGGCAAAGAGTTATTGGTTATTGCTAAGAATAAATATATTGCTAACTCATTCATATAGATTATTATCAAGGACTATGATTAAACATGTGTTAAGTCTTCTGACAGTTGGCATCATACTTTTCTCATCGTTGAAATCTCAGCATGAGGAAATGTATCAAACTGTACAGTTAAATGACATGAGCTTTTTCAAAGAGCCGGGTAAAAACTGGCAAATTGTTGGATCTGTTACTGCTAATTTGGATAAAGATCAAACGTTGAATGCTCAAGCAGGAGAGGGAATCTTAGTAAACTTACCCTCAAATAAGCAAAAAAGTAACCTGTTCACGAAGATGGAGCATGGCGACATCGACCTCGAGCTGGAGTTTATGATGGCTAAGCATTCCAACTCTGGAATTTATCTTCAAGGCAGATACGAAATTCAGCTCCTGGATAGTTGGGGGAAAGCCCAACCTACCTATGGAGATGTTGGAGGAATATATGAGCGTTGGGATGAAAGTATGCCTGAAGGAGACAAAGGGTTTGAAGGTTATGCGCCGCGTATCAATGCCGCACGCGCTCCAGGTGTATGGCAGAAACTATTCATTTCATTTCAAGCCCCGCGTTTTGATCAAGGAGGCACTAAAGTGCAAAATGGAAAAATTCTTAGAATAGAATTGAATGGTGTAGTGATACATGAGAATGTAGAACTCACAGGTCCCACTCGTGGTCCTGCATTTCCTGAAGAGGCACCCAAGGGACCCATTTTGATCCAAGGAGACCATGGGCCTGTAGCATTCAGAAATATCAGATATAGAACATTTGAACCCCTTGACATTCAGCCCCAAAACTTATCGTATCAGGTCTATAGGGGTAAATTTGATGATTTGCCTGATCTTACGGCTCTTACTTCGGCATATGGAGGAGACATGAAAGTACTCACGCAAGAGGTTGTTGCTGAAAATGATCAGTTTATTTTACATATAAAGGGTCAAATAGACATTCCTAATCCCGGAACGTATCTATTTACATTAGTCTCTAGTGGTAATGGGATGCTAAAAGTGGCTGACAAACCCGTTGTGAATTATGGATGGTGGACCCGAACAGGGGATATAGAATTAGAAGCAGGAACTCACAATATCGAGCTTGTCTATCACAAGCGAGATGCATGGTACCCCAATGGATTGGGACTGGAAGTAGAAGGACCTCAACTAAGAAGCGTTGCATTGCATACACTGAGTTCTATGCCACCCGGAAACCCAGTAGACCCAATATATATAGATGTTGGCAATACACCCAAGATTGTCCGTTGTTTTGTAGACTATCCCAACGTAGGTGATGAAAAGAAGAGACGGATCGTTCACGCCATCAATGTAGGGTTTCCAGAAGGAGGAAATTATACCTATGATCCTGATAGAGCTACTCTTGCCCTTGCCTGGCGCGGCGATTTTCTGGATGCAACACCCATGTGGAATAATCGTGGTGATGGAAGTGCCAGAGCCAGAGGTTCTAAATTGTATTTGGGAATCCAGTCTCCCCTTGCTAAAGTATCTGCAGGAATGACTACCTGGGCAGATAGTCTTTCTCCCGATGACTATCGATTCAAGGGATATATGCTTAATGCAAATGGAGAACCCATTTTTCAGTATGAAGTGGAGGGTTCGAGAATCCAGGACCATATCTTCTCTAGTGATCAGGGCAAAATGCTAACCAGAACATTGCAATTCCCTGCTGAACTCGACGATAGCTATGTATATAGGCTGGCAAATGGGAACAGGATAGAGGAGATTTCCAGCGATACATACCTCGTAGATCATACCTATTACATCAAAGTAGAAGAGGGTGAGGTAGCTGTGGAATCGAGAGGAACTGAGAAGGACCTTGTTATGCACCTGAATAATGGTGAACAGCAATTGAAGTATCATATCATGTGGTAATATCTAATAACAATACAATAATGATTCGTAACATATATTATTTCATACTCGTTTGCATTCTTCCTTTGTCGATGACAGGGCAAATGAGTAACAAACCTCTTACAGAGGATGATTATTACAAAGTGGTAACTCTTCCTATTCCAGAAGGAATAGAGCTGGAAATAGGAGGCCTCACGACGCTTCCCAATGGAAATATTGCTGCGGCTACCCGAAGAGGAGACGTGTGGATCGTGGAAAATCCATACATGGAAAACCGTCAGCCTCCCTATTACCGAAAATTCGCTTCAGGGTTACATGAAGTATTGGGATTGGCCTACAGAGAGGGGACATTTTACCTGGCTCAGCGAGGAGAGCTGACTCGTCTTTGGGATAAGAATGGGGATGATGTAGCTGATTTCTATGAATCGGTATACGTATGGCCTGTTTCAGGGCACTATCACGAATACTCGTATGGACCAGTAATTGCAGAAGATGGGAGCATGTTTGTGACGGGAAATGTGGCTTTTGGAAATGTTGAATGGTGGCGAGGTGAAAGCCGAGTGCCCTGGAGAGGCTGGACACTGAAAATCTCTCCTTCTGGAGAGATGGAGCCTTGGGCCACTGGTATGCGCTCTCCATGCGGGCTTGGCATCATAGATGGGGAATTTTTCTATGCGGATAATCAAGGAGACTGGATGGGTTCAGGCGGATTGGTACATGTGGAGAAAGGAGATTTTACCGGGCATCCCGCAGGACTCGAATGGACATCCTTACCCAGTTCACCGCTGGAAATAACAACAGAAGATATATATTCACGCGTAGATCCTAAAATGGCGGGTCCAGGTGAGACGCCAGTGAAACCAGAAGACAGTCCAGCTGAGCCAACCATACCTTTATATGAAGTTGCAGCAGAAGTTCCTGAAATCAAATTACCTGCGGTATGGTTACCACATAGTGTATTGGGAATTTCTACCAGTCAAATGTTAGTGGACGAAACGGGAGGTGACTTTGGGCCATTTGATGGCCAAATTTTCATTGGGGATCAGGGACAAAGTAAAATTGATAGAGTATATCTCGAGAAAGTAAATGGTGTGTATCAAGGAGCGGCATTTCTGTTTAGAGAGGGTTTTCAGTCTGGAGTGCTGCGAATGACATGGGGAAAAGATGGCTCTTTATTTGTTGGACAAACGAATAGGGGATGGGGATCAACAGGTCCTGATGATTATGGTCTACAAAGAATGATCTGGACGGGAAAAATTCCTTTCGAAATGAAAACGATCAAAGCAAAACCTGATGGCTTTGAAATCGAGTTTACACAACCCGTAAATAAATCAACTGCTGCTGATGTTACTTCCTATAATATCACAGGCTTTATTTACAAATATCATCCCGTATATGGTAGTCCTGTAGTAAACGATGAATCTTGTCCCATCAAAGGGATCCAAGTAGCAAAAGATGGCATGAGTGTAAGATTGGTTGTTGACAATCTAAGGAAAAAGTATATTCATGAAATAACAGCCACAGGAGTACAGTCTTATGAGGAAGGAAATAATCTGCTTCATCCTACAGGGTATTATACCCTCAATGAAATACCTGATGGACCGGGCCTAAGTCCCGATGAGTACACGTCGGTAAGCCTACCTGAGCCTGTCGAAGAACCCATGCCAAAAGAAGAAACTGGTGAAAAGATGACACCAGCTCCCAAACTGGGTAAGCGGGTAACAGAATTGCCCGCCAGTTGGGCGGATGGTCCCGATCAAACGATTACGCTAGGTACAGTTCCCGGATTGCAGTTTGATGTCAAAGACATGACCGTGAGAGCCGGTGCTCGAATCAAATGGACGTTCAATAATGTAGATGATATGCCGCATAACTGTGCGATAGTAAAGCCCGGGACTGCCGATAAAGTGGGGGAAGCAGCTATTGCTTTAGGAGTGAAAGGAATGAATATGAATTATATCCCAGATAGTGATGAGATTCTTTATCATACCAAGTTGTTACAACCGGGTATCACTGAAAGTATTTATTTTGTTGCCCCTGAAAAGCCGGGAAATTATACCTATGTATGTACGTATCCCGGTCATCACTTAATTATGAGAGGGGTGCTGAGAGTCGTGGAGTAGTATATAAATGTATTCGATTATACAATGGGTCATTCTGTGGAGAATGATCCATTGTTTATTTCTGGTAATAAAGAATCGGACACAATCACGACCGCTTTCTCCTGGCATCGATAAAGCTCTTGATAAAGAACGCCATAGCCATAAGGGTAGTCAATATCATCAGAGCTACACGTATAACCGCGGGCTGATCAGCTCGCTCTATCGCTCCTCTCAATGGCATAAACAGGCCAATCAATACTACCAGAGTGATCACTACAGCGATATGAGCAATCACTTTATTCTCTTTCTTGACTCCATTATTCAATGCCAATAGCACGATACCAAAACCTACCGGAATAAATGCAGTCGGTGAAGGATCGTCAGAAGCAAAGTATCCCCATGCACCAAAAATGATGAGTGTGATGGCATTGATAAGACTGGCTAAATAAGGTTTCATATCTTTATGGGGTTTTGAATGATGTTAACAATACAATGTTTATAACATAATCATATATGATACATTTTGTTAATAAACCTCTTTAATTAGGCACCAATTGTCCAGATAGTCTCATAACTTCAATTTCATATAGCTTTGTATCAAACCTGAGTTCGTTGATACGGTTCTGTACCCTCAGTAAATTAATTTGAGCTTCTCGAAATTGCGTACTGGTAGCTTGCCCTAAATTATACGTTTCCCGCGTACGGTCAAAATTTTCTCTGGCAGCCTCCAGGCTCTTTTGTTCCAGTTGGAGGATGCGTATACTATTTTGATAGGTATCAAATGCGTTGAGTACATCTCGTTCTACCCGTAGCGCAATTTCTTCATATTGTGTATCTGCCTGATTGACAGAAACCGTTGCACGTTGGATATTCCTGTTGATCCTATTTCCATTGAAAATAGGTACTGATACCGTAGCACCGAGATTGAGCCCCCAACTTCTTAATTCCTGTAAGAAATTGACGGGACCATTGTCCTGGAAGGTATATCCATATGAAGCGGAAATATCGACCAGGGGCATTCGGACACTTTTTTCTAACTGCAGATTAAGGTCAGATACTTTCTGATTGATTTCTGCTGCTTGCAGTTCTGTATTCTGATTTAAAGCTTGTTCTAGTAATACCTCGCGGTTGAGCATAGCGGGGAAGGATACCTCCTGAGAGATCAAATGATCTGAAGAAAGATTTATTCCCAGGAGTAGATTGAGATTTCTCTGGGCATTATCCAGATTCAAAGCTAAAGTGGCCAGGTTGACGCTATCTGTGTTAAGGTCTACTTCTGCATTGAGGACAGCTAATCCGTTGGTTCCTCCAAACTCAAACTGATTTTGTACTCGTTCCAGCCTTTCACGAGAAATATCCACAGCTTCCTGCTGTATTTCGTAACTGGCTAATTGGCGAGCCAGCATATAATATGCTGTTGCCACCTGTGAGATCTGTTGTTCAATCAGGTTTCGCGTCTGTGATCTACTCAGATCTACATTGGTTTGTAACACGCGATAATTATATACATTTCCCAATCCATCGAATACCGTATAATTGAGGCCTACTCCGTAATTGTAGGAATATGTTTCAATTCCATCAACTTCTGCCGATATAGTAGAGGGAGCATTGGCACCTCCCTCGTTATTTTGTAGCAGTACCTCTACGTCACTTCGACTATAATTTGCGCCGCCCGTAAGACTAATGGTAGGAAGAAGTCCTGTATTACCCGGATGAGCATTGATCATGCTCGTTTCGATATTGTATTGTGCAGTCCGAATACTGTAGTTGTTCTCTAGTGCTAACTGGATCGCATCTTCCAATCGAAGTGTGTCCTGTGCCAGAAGACACGAGTCTATTCCTAACAGTAAAAGAACACTTGTTATTAGTGTTATGTAATTTGACATAGTGAGAAAATCTAAAATAGAATACTAATAATAGAAATTAGAGCAATGGCAGCAATCGGTAATGAGAGCCAAAGGAGGAAATAGTTTTTCCTCCCCACAATAGCTGGTTCAACAGAAGTATTGTTGGGTTTAGCCCCTTCCCACAACCATACAGCATAAACCTTGTATTGATTGAGAACTGTGAGAAGAATGGGTAAGGTAAACAAAACAATAAATATGGCCGCAATAAGTCCAAAGGCTACAGAAATAGCCATGGGGATCAAAAACTGAGCCTGAAAACTCTTTTCAAAAATAAGTGGCATCAGGCCGGCTATGGTCGTTATGGATGTTAGGAAAATTGGTCTAAATCGAGAAATGGATGCTTCACGAAGTGCCTCTTTGAATTCTTTTCCTCTTTGTATGAGGATATTGTGTTGACTCACTAGTACTAGTGAGTCATTGACCATAATACCGATAAGTGCAAAGATACCCAGCCCGGACAGGATACTGATAGGTTTGCCAAATATCCAATGTCCCAGAATTACACCTATCAGTCCAAAGGGTATGCTGGATAACACGACAATGGTTTGACCAAATGAACGGAATGTGAGAATAATGATTAACAAAATCAGGATCAATGCTATAGGAAGAACAACGCCTGCAGAACGCTGTGTTTTAGCATTTTCGCGAACCTGACCTTCGAGCGAGTATGTTACACCTGGATGTTTTTCCAGGATGGGAGGGAGTAATTCTGTCTCTATGAGATTGATCATATCTGTACTGGAAACGTCCGCAGCGGCTACATCAGCCTCTATACGTATTTCGCGTTGACCTTCTAGTCGATTAATGGTAATCACCCCTCTTTCCTGACTAAATTCGGCTATCTCCCTTAATGGAAATTCTTCTCCATTAGGGGTACGAATACGCATATCCTCCAATTTGCCGATAGAAGATCTATCACTCTCATCATAGCGTACCCACACTTTAACTTCATCCTGACCTCTCTGAAGCCTTTGCACTTCTGCACCAAAAAATCCCTGTCGAACCTGACTGACTACTTGTCGGAGGTCTAATCCCAACAAACGAGCTTTCTCTTTGAGCTTTACATCTATTTCTCGTAATCCCTGCTGATTGCTATCCGTCACATCCCTCAAGTCAGAAACTTCAAATAACTCATTCTTTAACTCATTGGCAGCCTTATCTAATTCTTCCAAATTTTCCCCTTTCATAGCCACTGATACAGGTTTCCCAAAAGGAGTTTCTACTCCATAAATGACTTCTTCTGCTCCATATATGATTCCAGCCTCCTGTCTGATGCGGTCGCTGATCTCTAATGTAGAGGTTTGACGCGTTTCGCTGTCCAATAATGCGATTAGAAGACTACCTTGATACGTTGAGGGACCCATATTGCGATTGATGATCTCGATAATATCCTTTCCATCTTCTCTATTAGCTTTATATTGGTCGTTTACTCGCCATGCTGCAGCTTCTATGATGTTGAGTTTTTCTTCCGTGATAAACTCTCTGGTTCCAGATGGCATTCTGATTCTGGCGGAGATATAGTCATTTTCCACTACTGGGAAAAAGGTCGTTTTCACAAATCCTCCGCCGACGAGCCCAAAACATAAGATGAGAATACCGATGGGTATTGCCATTCCCAACAAGGGGTTGCGGAGGAAGAAGTCCAAAGAGGGAGTATATAACTTCTCTCTTAACCAGATCATAAAATTATAGAAGGTGTCTTGAATTCGAGTGAAGAATTGGGTTACGGGGGAAGGATCTTTGGGTTTCTCTCTACTGAGGGCTTTGGAGTGTGATACATGACCTGGTAGGATAAATGCACCTTCAATGAGAGAAAAGGCTAAGGTAAGGATGACAACTATAGCCATTTCCGAGAAAAAGTCGCCCGTGATTCCCTCTAAAAACAAAAAGCTTCCAAACGCAACCATGGTAGTAAGGATAGCTGATAAGACAGCAGGTAATACCTCCATTGTTCCATCTACTGCAGCAGTAAACCGGTCTTTCCCCTCCTCAAAGTGCTGATAGATGTTCTCACTGATGACGATTCCATCATCAACGAGAATACCAATTACCAATATCATCCCAAATAACGATATGACATTGATACTAACTCCCAAAAGAGGAGCTAACATAAACATTCCCATAAATGAAATAGGTATAGCTAGCGCTACCCAGAATGCCAGCCGGATCTGTAAAAACATGGCCAGAAGTACCAGCACCAGGATGATTCCAATGAATCCATTTTCTTCCAGAAGCTGAATACGTTGTCTTAGCAAGACAGATCCATCCTGAATAATCGTTGCTTGAACTGCCTCGTGTTCTTCATTAAACGTTGTAATATATTCATTTACGAAGTCAGAAATATCCAGTAAGTTCTCATCAATGGTGTTACTCACCTGTATGTTTACTGCAGGTTGACCATTGATATAGGTTCGATTGGGGTTATCAGCCCATCGATCCTGTACATCTGCCACTTCGTACAATCGAATCCTTCTTCCCTCTGGAGCAGTAGCAACTACAATATTCTGGAGGTCTTCTGCATAATACCCCTTGGATCGAGAACGAATGAGCAGTTCCTCTTCTTCGGCTTTGATTTTTCCTCCCGTGAGTTCCAGGTTCGCTTGATTTACAGCTTGTGCGAGTTGATCAAAGGTGAGGTTGTGAGCACGTAAATCAATCTCTCGCACAGCAATCTCAATTTCTTCATCGGGAAACCCTGATAAGGAGACTTTGGAAATTCCTTCCTGCGCCAAAAGATCATCTTCGATATCTCTGGCATATCCCTTTAATGTCCTAAGATCCATGTTGCCACTTATGGCAAAGTTTAGAGCTACAGTTAGGACTTCCTGTTTAAATATAATCGGGGCTTCTATTCCAACGGGGAAAGAATTGATTTGGTCAACGGCATTGTTGACGTCCTGTAGCATATCGTCAATGTCATATCCTCGCTTAAGCTCAATAAGTACCTGTCCCGTGTTTTCTTGTGAGATAGACGTTACCCGATCTATTCCTGTGAGACCTTTCAGGTTTTCTTCGATTTTCAAAACAATTCCCTCTTCAACTTCCTCTGGCGAAGCTCCTGGATAGGTAACTTGAACAGATATAATTTTACTATCATTTTCGGGAAAAAAAGTACTCCTCATACTCTGCAATCCAAAAAAACCAAAGAGTAAGATCACAAATAGAAGGACATCACCCGTAATGTTGTATTTAATAAAATATGATATGATTCGTTTCATTACTACCTGATGAATGTTAGTAGGTAAAAAAATTTGGCTATTACTATCTCTTCTCTAGTAAGGAGCTACACGCATCCCTTCAAATGCGCCAATCACAGATTCGTCGATGAGTTGAGTACTATCCGGTACGCCTCGCACCATGACATCTTCTGTAGTAAATCTTATGGGCTCGACGTCTATCAAGGTTAGCATACTATCCTTTACAGCAAATAATTGGTCTCCATCCTGAAGCAATTTCCTGGGCAATTCTACTACATCTGCAATTTGTTCACCCGTAATCGTAGCATTGAGGTACATTCCTTCTCTCAAATTCTTACCACTCACTGCGATATACAATTTCGCCGTCTGTGTCTGTTCATCTATTCTATCGCTGATACGAATAACTCTTCCCTCCCAACTCCCTTCGATATCAGATGAATAAAGACTTACAGAGCTGCCCACATTTACAAAAGCCAAATTTTTGAGATCTATAGCAGCTTCCATCTCATAAGCATAAGGATTGATGAATTCACCTACCTTTTGTCCTGAGCGGACCAAGGTTCCCGGATCAATATCGGATTCTGCAACGACTCCACTGAAGGGTGCGGAAATTGTGTACTTCTCAGACCTAACCTCCAGGCTTTTGATTGAGTAGAATAGGTTATAGATATTTCTGGACGAAATAAAATACTTTTCTCTATCGCTGCTTGGCTCGGGAAGGGTCTGTGTGGTATCTTCTACCTTAAATTGTTGGAGGTAGCGTTGCCAGGAATCGAATGCTTCTGGAAAGTCTGATTTTAAATCAGGCAGTAGTAGCGTAATTTGATTCATCAGGCTACTCCGCTGTGCCAGAAGATTGAGCGTATGCTCTTCGTCGTTGACTTTTATGAGTGTCTTCCCCTTTGAAAAATAGTTCCCTTCTTTAAACTCAGGTTCAGTAGGTTCCAGCACACCTGTTACCTCAGTATACACATCTATTTTATTTCTGGGAATTAATCTACCTGTTAGATCTATTTTCGTATTGAGGTCTTGATTGGCAACGGTCCTTGTTTTCACAGTTTTCAGCTGCTCCAGTACAGGCTTACGCGCTGCGGGTTTCTTTTGGCTCACAAGTGCACGAGCCCCCAGAGCGCCCAGGATAATTGTGGCTATGGCTAACGCTATTGTTAGTTTACGCGACATAATAGGTTTGTTTGAATTATTGGCAATGATATATGATAAATAGTTTCATTTGTAACTATTTGCTCAAAGAAAATCTTTCAGATTTTGATATATTCTCTTTAAAACTCTTTTGCAATGTTTTATGTCTTCCTCGGGAATTCCGCCTTCTACTTCGGATAGTGCCTGCATAGCAATTGGAACAAGTTTCTGCTCAAGTTCTTTGCCCGATTGAGTAAGATAAATAATACGCTGTCTTTTGTCCATTCTATCCGGTATTCTTACCACGTAATTGTTCTTTTCCAGCCAGCTAATAGCCCTTGAAAGGCCTGTTTTATCTTTCCCCGCCTTTTGCCCCAACTCATATTGATTTTGACCATCTTTTTTCCAGAGATTTTTCAACACGAACCAATGTTCAATAGTCATCCCCTCATATCCTGCCTGTTCAATATGCCATGTGAGCATACGAGCCATTGCTTTGCCTGAGCGACCAATCAGATAGCCCAGGTTATCTTCATATAAGGTATTATCTGGATTTTGTTTTTTCATGAAATTAGTTACATATGCAACTAACAAAATATTTTGCAATATGTTTCTATCAACAAAGAAAAGTAATGTTAATTCTTTGTAAAAAATTGTAAGTGCTATGATTATTTACCCTTTACAACAAAGCATCATACAACAATTCGATGGGGTGAAATGCTTGCCTTCCAGTGCCATCGTAGATTTGATGTCTACAACTTGTTCCCGGTGCAGCAATCAGGGTGCCATTTTCAGCCGATCTCACGGCAGGGAAGAGGACCAGTTCTCCTATGTTCATAGAAATTTCATAGTGTTCTTGTTCGTATCCAAATGATCCAGCCATTCCACAGCATCCTGAGGGTATTTCTTCCACTTTATAATGAGTAGGAAGTTGGAGAAGTTGTGCTGAGACATCTACAGTTGAAAGAGACTTTTGATGACAGTGGCCATGAAGTTTGATATGTTGAGCTTCTGATGTGAATTGCGCTGGGGTAATATTGCCTTTATCGATTTCAGCTGCCAGAAATTCATCAATCAACATACAGTTTTTAGCGAGTTCATAAGCGGCTTTGTAATATTCTGGAATTACCAGTTTGGGGTATTCATCGCGAAAAGTAAGTATGGCCGAAGGTTCTATACCTACAAGTGGAGTTTGGTTCGATACATGATTGCGGAATATATCGACATTGTACATCGCCATACCTCGAGCGGATTTCAAAAGCCCTTTAGAAATGTGTGCTCTCCCACTTTCTGCATGTGGAGGGCAATTGAGTTCATATCCTAGCCGAGCTAATAGCTCCATGGCTTTGATACCAATCTCAGTATCGAGATAGTTAGTAAATTCGTCGCAAAAAAAGTATAGCTGCCCTTTAGCTCCATTTTCCTGTGCGATATGAGTAAGGCGCTGTCGATGCTTATTATACCATTTCCTAAGGCTGGTAGTGTGAAGTTTAGGAATCTCGCGTTTGGGAGCGACACCTAATATTTTCTTGGCTATCCCGGATGTAAAAGTATTTCCCAGCAAAAAATTGTGAACTCGGGGAGCAAGAGCGGCCATTTGATTTATTTTACCAATATTTGCAAAAGCACGTGTCCTAAGCGGAACACCATTCGCCTGGTGGTATTGATAAAGGAATTCCGCTTTTAATAATGCAATATCCACATTAGATGGACATTCTGATGTACAGCCCTTGCAGGACAGACAAAGGTCCATTACCTGATAGATCTCTTCGTGGTCGAATTTGTTAACCTTATCTGAACGGGTAAGAAATTCTCGCAATACATTGGCCCTTGCACGCGTGGTATCTTTTTCATCCCTTGTAGCCATGTAACTGGGGCACATAGTACCTCCTGAGATATGACTCTTGCGGCAATCTCCAGAACCATTACACTTTTCTGCGGCTCTTAAGATTCCATCGGTATGAGAGAAATCAAAAATCGTATTAAAGTGTGGTGTATCTTGACCAGGCTCATATCTTAGCGATGAATTCATGGCAGGGGCATCTACAATTTTACCTGGATTAAAGATGTTATTGGGGTCCCAGGTCGCTTTGATTTCTTTGAATAATTGATAGTTAGTTTCACCCACCATCATGGGTATGAATTCAGCTCTCACTCTCCCATCTCCATGTTCACCACTCAATGAACCATTGTACTTTTTTACCAATGCAGCAGTAGATTTTCCAATTTCATGAAAACGTTCTACATCTCTGGGGTCTTTGAGATTGAGAAGAGGACGTAAGTGCAACTCTCCAGCACCAGCGTGTGCGTAGTAAACAGCTTGTTGACCAAATTGGTCCATTAACAGCCCAAAATCTTTGATATACTCGGGGAGATCCTCAACCTTGACAGCAGTATCTTCGATTACAGCCACGGGTTTCGCATCTCCCGGTACATTTGCCAATAACCCTAAACCGGCCTTACGCAAATTCCATACTTTCTGGATATCACTGCCATAAATCCTGGGATAGCTGTATCCTAAGCCTTCCTTCCTCATTTCACCCTCGATACGCGTCAATTGTTCATCGACTTCATCCTGTGTGTTCCCACCAGCTTCAATAATTAGCACTGCATCAGGATCTCCGTCTATAAAAAAACGGTTCTTCTGATACATAAGATTTTCCTTAGTACAATCCATGACAATTTTGTCCATAAGTTCTACCGCGCGAGGATTGTATCGCATGGCAACCAATGTACCTTTCAGTGCTTCTGAAACAGATGAAAATTGCGCGCATAAAAGCCCTAAGGTCTTTGGTGGAAGAGGATCGACGTGTATTTTGATTTCAGTGGTAAAGGCAAGGGTCCCTTCAGAACCTGTCAGTAAGGTACAAAAGTTAAACTTGGGTCTTTCAGGTGTAAATATCTCACTCTCCAAGAGTGTATCTACAGCGTAACCTGTATTTCTTCGATGAATATCTGGTGATGGAAAATGCGTGCGTATTTCTTCTTGTAAAGAGGGGTCAGACAATCTGTCTCTAATATGCCTGTATAAGGTACCTTCCAGGGTCTGAAGTGCACATTTCTCCTCAAATTCGGCTCTGTCAATAGGTTTGAAAACTACCTCTGAGCCATCACTTAATATAGTCTTGAGTTCAAGTACATGGTCTCTGGTCGTACCATAAACAATAGAATAGGACCCACAAGAGTTATTTCCTACCATACCTCCGATCATTGCCCGATTGGCAGTAGAAGTATTAGGACCGAAAAATAGCTGATAAGGTCTTAAATATGCATTGAGTTCATCTCTAACCACACCTGGTTGCACACGCACCCAATTCTCTGATTGATCGACTTCCAGTATATTATTCAGGTACCTGGAAGTGTCAACTACTATCCCATCTCCTACGCATTGACCAGCCAATGAAGTTCCTGCAGTACGAGGGATCAAAGAAGTCCCTTCTGTGCGTGCAAAATGTATGAGTTGTTGGATATCTTCAGCATGTTTAGGCATAGCAACTGCCAGTGGCATTTCCCTGTATACAGATGCATCAGTCGCATAAAGTGTTCGCATCATTTTGTCATCATACAACTCTCCGTCCAGGGATGCACGGAGAATATTCAGCTTCTCAGAATTATTAGTCACGGTAGCTCAGATTATGTTATTCTTCCTCATGAAAACGGATTGTGCCGCTCAGGCCTTATTCGTTTTCGACTTCAATTACATTCTCACATATTACTGTGGGCTACAAATTAAACCAATAGTATGGGATAGTTGTTGGATTTTTTTAATAGATACTTATTGTTGGCTTAGGACTTTATTTTTTTGCCCTCACAAATACATGCTTAATCCCCTTGATACCTGTTTCCTGTTCATTTATCTCAAAGTGCTGCTTCAAACTTTTGATTAAAGGGGTAAGTTTAGAAAATCCGTAATTTCTGGGGTCAAAGTCAGATTTCTTTCGGTTAATAAGACTCCCTACCTCGCCCAAAAATGCCCAACCATCTTCATCTGCGAGGTCATCAATTGAATCTTCAATAAGATGGATAATACCTGGATTGACATCCTCCAATTGTTTTTTCTTTTTGGTAGATTTGCTTCCCTTGAAATTTTCATCTGTGTCAGCATCGTAGGCTATAATTTCAAGGAAAATAAATTTATCACAGGCTACAATAAAGGGGTTTGGGGTCTTTTTTTCTCCAATTCCGATCACCAACATGCCTGATTCCCTTAACCGGGTAGCAAGACGTGTAAAATCGCTATCACTGGAGACAAGGCAGAATCCGTCCACTTTTTGTGAGTACAGGATATCCATGGCATCAATAATCATCGCAGAATCTGTGGCATTTTTACCTATCGTATAGCTGTATTGCTGGACAGGCGTTATGGCATGATTTAATAATACCTTTTTCCAACCCGATGTAGTCGGTATAGTCCAATCTCCATATATTCGCTTGGTTGTAGGTGTACCGTATTTAGCAATCTCTTCCATCATCCCTTTGACATTGCTGTAGGGAATATTGTCTGCGTCTATGAGTACTGCGAGCTTAATGTCGCTTTTATTATTCGCCATAATTGAAGGTTTAGGCTGGAAATTTAAGGATTAATGCCCTAGAAGCCGAATGTTAATGAAGAACCTTGAAAAATTTATAATAAGAGGGTTTTAAATAATCAAGCATCGTTACAGATAAAGGCTAAAATTATTTTTAGGCTAGTCTAATTATTTATTTTTATCATACGTATAAATTAATTAGCTTTGTTTAAAAGAAATGAATATGATACATAGAATACTATATATATGCTTTCTAACGATTTCCCTATCGCTACAAGCGCAGAAACACACATGTAAGGGTATTATTACCTCTTCAGGAGAAACGATTGCGATGGCGACTGTACAATTGAAAGGTAATCAGGAGCTAAAAGGCGCTATATCAGACAGAGATGGGGCTTTTACTATTGAGAACATACCTTCTGGTACGTATGTTCTTAGGGTTAGTCATGTAGGTTACAAAACGTATGAGAAAAGTCTGAGTATAGGTGATCAGGATAAAAAAATGCTTCATATTACACTGGAAGAAGATGTGTTAAATTTAGATCAGGTTGTAGTAAGTGGTACCCGGTATGGACGTGAACGTTCTGAATCACCAGTCATAGTTAATGTCATCAAATCTGAAAACTTCCAGGCTTCTCAGTCCATGGCTTTATCGGAAGGAATCAGCTATCAGCCTGGAGTCAGGGTGGAGACAAATTGTCAGAATTGTGGATTTACACAGGTTCGACTCAATGGTTTGGAGGGAGGGTATTCACAAATTCTCATCAATAGCCGACCGGTTTTTAGCGCGCTAAATAGTGTATATGGGTTAGATCAGATTCCCACCAATATCATTGAGAGAGTGGAAATCGTGCGAAGTGGAGGATCTGCGCTATATGGGTCGAATGCTATAGCCGGGACTATTAATATCATTACTCGCGATCCTATCATGAATACGTGGCAGGTAAGCGGTAATTTAGGATCAATTAATGGGACCTCTCCTGACCGTACATTGAATGCAAATGGTTCCTGGGTGAGCGATGACCTTATGAAAGGAATAACTGTCTACGGAATGGTGCGTGATAGAGATAGCTACGATGCAAATGAGGATGGCTTTACTGAACTGGTACAACTAGAAAATAATACCCTAGGGGCCAAGGCATTCTTAAGACCTAATAAAAGGAGCAAGATCACCTTAGATATAAATGCTATCAAAGAATACAGAAGAGGGGGAGATCGTCTAGATTTAGCACCAGAGTTTACAGACATCACAGAGGAATTAGAGCACCGAACAATATTTTCAGGAGCTACCTATGATTTGTACAGTAAAGATGAGCAAACCAAGTATTCCCTCTATCTTTCTTCTCAATATACGCAAAGAGACAGTTATTATGGAGGACTTGGGGGGGGAAGAACTGCCGCTGATAGCTTGCTGGCAAGTAATGCGTATGGTGATACAGAGGATTTGGCACTGGTTGGAGGAATACAGGTTTCAAGAGAATTCAAAACGGGTGATATGCTTGTAGTAGGAATAGAGAATCAATACAGCGATGTAAAAGATAATATTCCTGGATATCAGAGAGTAATTGATCAACAAGTTCAATCACTAGGCGTTTTTGGGCAGTATGAATGGAAGCCTTGGGACCGCTTTACAGCCTTGCTAGGGGTAAGATATGATCTTACTCAAGTTGATGGTATTTATCAAGTGGGTGATATTCTTCGAGAAGTTTCCGTAAATACAAATGTACTTAGTCCTAGATTGACACTGATGTACAACTTTACGCCTGACATTCAATTTCGAGGAGGTTATGCTCGGGGTTTCCGTGCGTCACAGGCGTTTAATGAGGATCTTCATATCTCCTCTGTAGGAGGAGAACCTCAATTTGTCATCCTCTCCGAAGAACTAGATAAAGAAGTTTCAGACGCGTTTACAGCTTCAGTTAGTCTGACAAAGTATCTGGGAAATACAGAAGCAAGCCTTTTGATAGAAGGATTCTATACACAACTGAACAATCCTTTTACGATAGTAAGTACCGGCTCTGTATTATCAAATGGCTCTATTCTAGAGGAAGTGAGAAATGGGACTGGTGCACAGGTATATGGTTCAAACTTCGAATTAAGTGTGGCCCCGTCTCCTAAGATTCTCTTACAGGCAGGAGGGACATGGCAAACTTCTACATATAAAGACGATCAAGTATTGTATGAACCAGAAAATGGGAATGTAGAAGATCCTATCATAACTACTAGCGAGTTTGTTCGGAATCCTAATATCTATGGATATTTGGCCTACAACTGGACACCTAATGACCATTGGGTGTTTGATGTGACAGGAAATTTTACAGGCTCCATGATTGTTCCCAGAGTCATCAATGAATCAGGATTGCTGGATTTGGTTGATAGTCAGTCTTTTTGGGATATGAACATTAAAATATCCCATCGTATTCAGTTGAAAAAGGATATTAACTTAGAAATAAGTACAGGAGTACAGAATATATTTGACAGCTTTCAAAGTGATTTCGATATAGGACCGACTAGAGACTCTGATTATATTTACGGCCCAGCAAGACCACGTACGTACTTTTTCGGGGTGAAGATTGGAAATATTCCTTAGGCCTTCAACGACGAAATCGCCAGCCCTGTTTTACAGAGTTAGAATACCATTTCGTAGATGAGTTCATCCTTAGCTTGGAAGAAAATGGAAGTAACCTCCTTATTTCCCACTTCTTGAGTTGTTTTTACCATTTCAGGAGATTGCCCGGATTCAAACAGGAGCGTAACTGTACCATTATTTCCAGGGAGGACGATCTTATTTGATTGAATGATAAGGAGTTTGCGATTCTGTGATAGAATGGGGATTTGCTCTGTAAATGTGCCTTCATAAGCAACACTTACGCGAATACGGTCAGAAAGAAACTCTATCTGTTTGGTACCTTTGCCATTGAGCGTATACAAAATACTCAACTCACTACCTTTAAGATTACGATTTCCAGACGTTAAGGAAATGGGAGCACTATCCATAAAAAAGTTTGCAGATACATCCATTGCCTCCATAGGTAATGTAGCCTGTTCTAATTTAGTTCCCCATGCTGCTATGGTATCAGCAGTCTGAGTCTGTAAGATGGTGCCTGCTTCATCTCCCCAGACCAATCCCAACCCTAAGCGTTGTTGAGGACGAAGTTGTTTTCCGCTGTTAAATGCTGCATAATATTTCGTCGTCCGGACAAATGTATATACTGTTTGATTTCGTTCATCATACCTTTGATGGACAAAAGGAGTCTTGTTTACAGGTAATTGAGCTGATGCTTCCTGCTTTTGTAAGGGGGTAGGATAGTAGCGTTCATGTTTTCGATGAAGAAAAGCGTAGGGACTGAATGCACTGAATGCTCCTACAGGAAGTACTTCCACGCGTGGCCATTCTCTCCTGACATTTTGTCTTGCGAGAGAAATGGTTTGTTGTACCATTTCCTGATCTACGACATACGCACGACTTAGGGGATCTTCCTTTGTCAGCGGTAAACCCTGAGAGAGAAACCATCCATAAGGTTCCAATATGGGATGGCGTTGTCGGGTTTCAATACCTCGGTTTAAAAAGAATTGATATTCATCGGGATCGGGTACCATATTGTAAGCTATCCAGTCGCTAAATTGACGTTCTTTTTGGGCCAACATTTCGCGAGTAATTGTGTCTTTCGCATAGTGATAGGCCATATGAAGATTACTGTGGTGCGTACCAAGATTATATCCCCAGTCAGGTCCTCCTGCCTCATAAAAATAGCCGGCACTACTTTGAAAGTCCTTCATGCTTTGCTTTAGTCTTTGCATCAACAGGCGAGAAATGTCTTCGTCGGGATATAAATCCAGATATGCTAAGGCACCAGCCCACACATTGGAATATTGATTGGAAAAATTGGTCCCAAATTGATAAAATGGTTCATCTGTAAGAACCAGATGAATAGCTTTTCTATCTGCGTCAATTACACGTCGAAGGAGTTCAGGATCTATTTCGGGACCCTGAGCTAACCATTGGAGGGTTTCACCCATAAACTTGGTAGCGAATGCAGTAGCAGCCAGATTCCATTTCTCAGGGCCATATTCACTAAATTTTCCTTCCGGACTTTGTATGTCGCTCCAAAACTCAAGTGCCAACTCTAACCTGTATCTGAGTTCCAATGATCCATAATATGGATTCCAGGGACGTTGATTGGCATAGAAGTAAGCAAGAGACAAAATATTCTCCATGATCCGTGCATTGTACGGTTGATTGTCTTTCGGATGCCTCCAGACAGATAAGTCAATAAATCCCTTGTTTTTGCCTTTAATCTTTACCGCATTTGCTACTCGATGAAAATGGATGAGATAATAAGGCATGTCGAGTTCGTCGTCTGCAAAGGTTTCAGGGTCTATTTCACCAACGGCAGGTGGAGGAAGCAGGCGGGGATCCCTTAGCAGTGTACCATTTCTCAAGAAATGTGTACATCCTGAAAAAAAGATTAATGAGATATAGAGATAAATAAAGCGAAATGACATAAGAAAATATTAAAGCTGGATCTTATCTTTAATAATTTACATCAAATGGAGGATTGATATGTAAAGAGAGCGTTATAAAAAAATAAATTTATTGCAAATCAATAAATTTTTATTAAATTTCAAAAAATACTCATATGAAGCCTTCATTGATACAATCCCAAATTGACATTTTTAATACTGCTGATTTCCTTCTGAAAGGAATATGGATAATAGGTATAGTTGGGAGTATTTTATGGCACATTGTAAACCCCATGTTAATACTTTCAGGAGGAAAAACTCTGGGAGCGATATCCACGCGTGTTTATACAACTACTAAGCTAGATGAAGATCCTAATAAGAGAGTTATTCGAAATATTACTAAAATTGATGATATCAGCAGTGTTGCAGTTGTAGGGAGCACATATAAAACGTTCATTAGATTTAATATTCAGTCTTTTTATGAATTATTGAACTTTCATGTATTAGCAGGTAATTTTCTAGGTCTATTGAAATCCATCCTATTGTTATACATTATCCATCTCGGTCGAATAATTATAAGGTGTTGTAAAGGCAACAGTAAATTTCAGCCCGGAAATGTTTCTCGTGCGAGATTACTGGGATGGTTAATGATTATTTATCCTTTTCTATCGTTCCTTCGGAAACTTATTATAGACCATTATATTATTTCCCTGGCCAACCTTGAACACTATAACCTTCATATTGGGTCATGGGAGATACATTGGCATTGGCTAGCGTCTGGTTTTATCATGCTGGTACTTGCAGAGATTGTTCAGAAAGGATGTATTGTTCAAATGGAAAATGATTTGACGATTTGACCCAATGAATCTTGTAAAATAAATAAAGTAAAAATATGTCCATCATAGTCAACTTAGATGTAGTCATGGCGCAACGTAAAATGTCACTCAACGAGCTGTCTGAGAAAGTAGGTATCACTCTCTCTAATTTATCCATACTTAAAAATGGAAAAGCCAAGGCTATACGTTTCTCTACCTTGAATGCACTGTGTGAAGCCTTAGCCTGTCAGCCTGGGGATATACTGGAATATCGAGAAGAGTATAGTGAGAATACAAATGAGCATATTATTGTGAGAGAATAAAAGATTACATCGAACCTAATCTCCATTTATTAACACATTAAATTAGATATTACGCTACATTTCTTTACATGACATCCATCGATTATCCCTATAGATATCTTTTCGTATTTATTATATGTTTTCTCCTTTTGTTGGGACTTAAGTCAAGCCTACCTGAATTTCAAGCAGATCTATTAAAATTAAAGTCTGAATATCAGTCTGTAATAGTTGCCATTTCGGATACACACGCTATTGATCAAGATGTTGAGGGTTGGAGTTTTATTAATGATCAACTAGACGATTCCATATCTATCTTTCTGTTGGGAGAACAAACACACTACGATGGAAGTACTTTCACACTAAAAAGTAAACTGGTCAAATATTTACACGAAGAACGAGATGTAGATGTACTAGTTTTTGAAGCAGGACTATATGATTGTTGGAGGATGTGGGAAATGATTGAAGCAGAAGTATGTTCGCAACAAACTTTTCGAATGGGAATATTTGGGCTTTGGACAGAGGTAGAAGAAATGCAATCCCTGTTTACATATATATGTGAGACAGCAAAGACAAATGATCCACTATATGTCCAAGGGTTTGATATTCAACCATCTGCTTCATACGATATATATTCCGATTCAATGCGTCATGCTGATTTGAGAAATTACCTTGATTCTCTTCCAGTTTTTAAGGTTTCCGATTACCCATATTTCACTGAAATTGCAGATTCTCTAATGTTTTTTGCTTCCAAGTATTTAGCTCAGAAATTTTTAACTCCACATATAAGAGACCAAGTTCTAATTGACTTGGACAATCTATCCCAATTCCTTTTTCAAATTCCTTCTCCAGAGAGAATAGATCTAATACATCATCGATATATCCAAGGTTTGAGATATTTTTTTGAATACCGTTGGAACTATGAGTGGGGAAGCAGTCGGAGATTTCAATTAAGGGATTCACTGATGGCTGAAAATATTATCTGGTTAAAAAATGAGATGTATCCCAAGGATAGAATAATGGTTTGGACTTCAAACCTGCATCTGAGGTATAATGATTCCTTATTGACATTTCCAACAGGATGGAAACCCATGGGATCAATTGTAAAAGAGCATTTTCATAATAGCAGTTATCACCTGGCTTTTACTTCACATGAAGGGAAGCGCTTTAATACTTCGAGCCTGGATTGTATCGAGCGAAGAATGTGTCAGTTTGGGTATGATTTGGCATTCTTAAATTTTAGGCTCATTCCCAGCAACCATCCATTGAGTTCACAAATAGTCACAAAGTGTCTGGAACATCAAAATCACAAAGGTAAATGGAGTCAAATGGTTGATGGAGTCTTCTTTATCAATCATATGAAGCGTTCTACATATTTAGAAAAATGAAACAGTCATCACATATGTTGATTGAAGAGTCTTACACTTCAGATCCCATAATTTATACTCGAGATCTTACTTTTTGCTATGGAAAGGAGAAAGTACTTGAGAAACTTAATTTGTCGGTTCCTAAAGGCTCAATTTATGGGTTTCTTGGCCCTAATGGCGCAGGAAAATCCACAACTATTCGAATATTGATGGGATTACTAACTGTTCCTGATAGGTCGGTATTTATTTTGGGACAGGATATCAATCAATATAGGTTGCAAATTCTAAATAGTGTAGGAAATCTTATAGAAGCTCCCTCCCTATATACACATTTGACTGCCTGGGAAAATCTATTGTTACTTCAAATTATGAGGAAAAGGGATAAAAAAAGAATTAAGGAAATTCTGGAATTAGTAGGATTGGGTAATGTCTTGCATAAAAAAGTCAGTAGGTTCTCAATGGGTATGAAGCAGCGATTAGGAATTGCAACGGCGTTATTTTCCGACCCTGAGATTATAATCTTAGATGAACCCATTAATGGACTGGACCCGACTGGAATGCAGGAAATGCGCTTGCTGTTCCAACAGTTACATGCTCAAGGGAAGACTATTTTTTATTCGTCCCATCTGCTCTCAGAAGTAGAGAAAATATGTACACACTTGGGGATTATCCATCAAGGAAAATTGATCTATCAAGATGACATGCAAGCATTCGCCAAATGGACTACATCAAGAGTTCGCTGCAAAATTGATGATATCGAAAAAGGTAAAAAACTAGCTCAAGAGGCGGGAATAAACAACGTTCAGGTCAAGCAGCAAAGGCTCTTAGTTGAAATCCCTTCAGAAGAGTCTTTCAACAAGCTAATCTATATATGGGTTAAGGGAGGATTAAGTATATATAGCTTAGAACAGGAAAGTACCACCTTAGAGGATCTGTTTATAGAATTAATCAATAATTAACCTCAACTCAATGCCATGATCTCATTTTATAGCGTCTTATTGGCTGAAATGTATAAATCACGTCGTACCTATGGAATGACCTTATCTATACTGCTACCATTAGTAGTTACCCTTTTCATATGTATTTTTCACATCAAAGAAGCAGATACATTAATTCAGAGTAGAGTTGACCCGTGGTTGAGATTTAGTCAATACTCTTTTCAGTTTTATACATTATTATATCCTTTGATGGTGGGATTGATTGCATTCTTAATGGCAAACGTGGAGCATAAAAACCTAGGATTTAAACTAATTTTCACACAACCAGCACCTCGTTCCTACTTCTATTACAGCAAGGCTATTATTCTCATTTTTTGGCTAATGCAATCCATATTCATTGCTTATGTGTCTATCCTGTGCTCAGGAGCGATATTGAACAGATTGGAACCTGATTTTGATTTTAATAACTATCCTTTTCCTGAGGTGATAGCTACATATTTAATTAAACTCTTTTTAGCTTTAGCTGGGATATTGACCTTCCAGTTTTTGTTTAGTATGTACTTTCCAAACTTTATTGTATCCTTAGGTCTACTTTTCATATTACTGATTTTAGGTACCATGTTTTCTAGTGGCAATTGGGAGTATACGTATCTATTTCCATTTTCACATCCACACGCGATATATATGGACTATTTTCGACGAGATACATTTATTATTACTACTCCGCTGATCAAAGATAAGTTAGTTTGGAGCATGGGATACGGAGTGTTGTTTATGGGAATAGGCTATCTAATGATCAATAGGAAGAAGTAAAGGGCAAACGCACTAAAATCATTAACAGCTGCTAGTCAGTAGCTTAAGTTGATTCAATATATAAATATTTTAATCATAGTTAACTAACAATGAATTATTTATAAAATTTGGTGCGTTTGCCCTTTAGATTCATCATTATGCAAAATAAAATGCATGATTTGTGTTACTTTCCTGTAAGGATTACATCTAAAATACATGAAAAAAAATACTTACAATCCTGTAAATTAACTACATAATTGCATAATACGTAAGTAAGAAATATTCATAATACTCACATAACACAAATTGCCATTCATTTTAACTATAATCATACTATGAAAAAATCAACATCTCATTTAGCACTTAGAACAGGAATTGTTCTGACACTCATATTAGCATTGTTTTTTACACCGGCATGTAATACAAGTCGTGCGGTAAAAGGAGGGGCAATAGGTACAGCCGGTGGAGCAGCAGTAGGTGCAGGGATAGGAAAATTAGCTGGGAACACTGCATTAGGTGCCATTATAGGAGCGGCAGTAGGTGGTACTGCCGGAACTTTGATCGGACGCAGAATGGATAAGCAAGCAGAAGAAATCCAAAACGATATGGAAGGAGTTGAAGTAGAGCGAGTTGGGGAAGGAATTCTCCTTACATTTGATTCTGGCCTCTTATTTGACTACAACTCATCCGATTTGAAATCTGCTACTAAAGAAAATCTGGTAAAGTTATCCGAAATCCTTGAAAAATATGATGACACAGATGTGTTGATCGAAGGACATACTGATAGCAAAGGCTCCGATGAGTACAACCAGGAACTATCTGAAGAGCGTGCCAATTCTGTAGCAGGCTACTTGGTAGCCAATGGAATCCCTACCAGCCGCCTCATTGTAAAAGGCTATGGAGAATCCCAGCCAGTTGCAGATAATGAGACAGAAGCGGGGCGCGAACAAAATCGAAGAGTGAATCTGGCTATTTTCGCCAATGAAGAATTGAAAAAGGCCGCAGAGAAAGGGCAAATTGGAAACTAAGAGACGCTAATCTCTGTAAGATTAATTTTAAAGAAAAAGAAAGTTATCGCATTACTATAAATTAGTATAGCATTTTTAACGACAGTTATCGATAGCAAGGGGAAGTCTACCTACTAAGACTTTCCCTTTTTTTACGCTGATCATGCAGCAATTGAATGTCTTGTCTCGTTTCTTGAAAAAAATGATGATGAAAAGACTTCACCTAATTGTACTTATTCTAATAAGTATTAGTGCTTGTCTGACAATGAGTTGTGATGATATACATTGTTTGCCTGACACTGAATGCCCAGCAATTATTGAGAATAATACGCTGTATGAGCAATCTCCCGAAGATGAATACTTCCTGGATACACTTTGGATTGAAGGCGACTTCATGCACATAGGAGTGAGATATGGTGGAGGGTGTGGGGAAGCATTCTTTAAGTTAATAACTCCCGGAAACCTCTTTCAACCTCAGCCACCCGTAGTCATGGTCAAACTATCATTGGATGATAGAGATTGGTGCGAAGCGTTAGTGTATGAAGAATTGTGCTATGACCTTTCTTTACTCCAAAAATGGGATTCGAATAAGGTCGATATTCGTTTAAAAGGGATAGATGAAACATGGGAATATCAGTATTGAATCCACAAATTTTATTAATTTAGGATATGTGACGTTGATGACAACGCTAAATGGCTGCAATTCTGGATGTGTTGTATTATTTAGCGTTGTCTAAAACTGTTAGGCATATATGAGTTTGTCTCACATATATCTTTGCCACAGAGTTACTACTACTTACTTGTAATGTTTTTCCATGTTTACTACCTCGTTTATTGAGTACTTGCATTACTATCTCCGAAAAGTTTGGTTTGTATTGTTAACACTGCCCCTATCGACCGGATGTGAGGATTCATCCCATAAGCGACCTCATCCATGGGTAATAGACCCCGATCTCCAATTGGAACTAATTGTTCAGGATCCTGATATTGTTACCCCTATAGGACTAACGATTGATAGTAAAGACCAGATATATGTGTTGGAATCACACACACATCAAGCACCTAAAAACTATCAGGGACCTTCGTTTGATCGTATAAAAAAAGGTATTGACAGAGATCTGGATGGTATTCCTGAATCCTGGACGGTATTTGCTGATAGTATTGAGGATGGGATGAACTTGGCTTGTGATAAAAGTGATAGGATTTATTTAACGGAAAAAGATAAGGTATGGGTATTTGAAGATAAAAATGGGGATGGTGTCAGCGATTTCCGAAACCTTTTACTTATCATGAATCCCCCTGACAATGTATATGATCATGCTGGAATCCTGGGACTTACAATTGATGAGGAATGGTTATATGTTTCAAGAGGTAACACAGGAGGACATGCCTGGACTATCACTGGTACAGATTGTTCTACCTTATTTGGTTATGGAGATGGAGGAAATGTTATGAGATGTAAATTAGATGGGTCCGAATTAGAGGAGGTTGCCACAGGGTTTTGGAATCCCTTTGATATCAAATTCACAACAGAAGGTCGTCTGATGCTGGTGGACAATGACCCGGATAGTAGAGGACCTAATCGATTGGTGGAGGTAGCTCCTGGAGGAGATTATGGATACGAATCACTATATGGAGGGAGTGGTATTCATCCTTTTTTGGCCTGGAATGGAGAATTGCCAGGGACGCTACCTTATGCAGCAGGATTGGGTGAGGCTCCATCAGGTCTGATAGATGCTAATGTTACTCATTTATCCAACCGCTACGAAGACCATATACTCTGTACGATATGGGAGGAAAATTCAATCGTTCATGTCAAGTTACAACCTCATCAAAGTACAGTGCGGGGACAAGCAAAAGCGTTAATACGCGGAGATAGTACCTTTCACCCTGTTGCCCTGGCAACAAATAGTAAAGGTGATATCTATATTACAGACTGGGTGGTAAGGCAGTATCCCAATCATGGCAAAGGGAAGATATGGCGACTTTCTTCAGGAAATGCTGAATCGACCCATCATGCACAAAAGGTAAGATATGATAATGATCCTCAGGAAAGGGTCTTTCAAAATAGGTATGGGCCATGGGATACAGAAGATCACTTACTAACTGCGCTAAGGTCTGAAGATCCCTTCGTTCAGACAAGTGCTCGTTATCATTTGATTTCAACTGAATCACAACAACTCATACAATATCTCGATCATCCTGAAAAGGAAGTGAGATTGCAATCGATCCTCGCCTTGACGCATACATCGCTGGATATACCAAAGAGTAGATTGCAAACACTGTTAAATGACGCTGAGAAAGATATTCGCCATTCGACATTAATCTATATTGCCAAGCATTCCAGAGAGGATATGTTACAGGACATACTGTCTGTCGTGAAAAGTGGTGACATCACATCCGAAGACCTGGAAATGTATCTGGCAGTTGTGAGACATTTACAGCCATCTTTTATACAAGCCCTAGAGAGTCAGTCCGAAAAACAGTCCAAATCGCTACCAAGAAAACTTTCTCCAGGATTTATCTGGCAGTTGGTTAACGATTCAAGTTTGCCCCTGTCCACACGTGCGGCTGCTCTTCCCTATCTGAAGCAGCCTGATACGTTAACTACGGAGTTATTAATACTCTATGAGTCTGCTAATCCAGAGCTGCAAGAGGCAATATTAAAACTTTTTCAACAAGTACAGGACGAAGAGATAGCCCAGACCTTAGTAAATACTGCCTTAGACTTATCTTTAACAGAAACACATAGAGCACAGGCCCTGGTATCTTTAAGTTATCAGAGAGGGGACTATTGTGAAAAGATCAGTTCACTTACGCTGGAGGAGAATGCACTTATTTCCTTGTTGGCTCAAAAATATACTCAAAAATGTGGAGATCATCGAAAAGGGGAATCACTTCCAGAAAATGATCGGGAATGGGAAAACATCGTGAATGAGTCTGGAAATACACTTCATGGGCAGTATCTGTTTCAATTTGCTACTACGCAGTGTCAAAATTGTCATCAAGTGAATGGTTGGGGAGGGCATTTTGGACCAGACCTTTCCCATGTGGGAAGTAGTAAATCGCGTGAACTGTTGATACGAGCTATTCTTCAGCCTTCTGCAGAAATTTCACCAGAATGGCAAGGTTGGTATGTAGAGGACCAGGAAGGGAAAAGACATTATGGCAGACAAATAGATGTAGGAGGTAATTCTGTAGAAATCATGTCTCCTACCGGAGAGTTTATTACTTACCAAAAGCCCAATAGTTTTGGACTAGCCCCCGCTTCTCTTATGCCCGAAGGTCTTGAAATGACGCTCTCCCCTACAGAATTCAATGACTTGATTGCTTATTTACAGTCCTTAAAATAAACGAGATCTCCATGAAAAATTATTCAGTACATCATTTAACAGTAAAAAGGATAGTAATTGCCAGCTATTTACTAATGATTTGGGGTTCCATTTTCCCTGTAAGAATATACGGACAGGAAAAGAATGTGGAGAAAAACGGTACCATTACTGTAGAGGCAGAGCACTTTGAGACCCAAACTAATAATGAGGTCCGGAGTTGGTATATACAAGACAAAACCAACCTGCAGCAAACACTTACAGATCCAGATTCTATGGAATGGCAAACTGCCAGTAACGGACAGTTTGTCGAAATATTACCCGACACACGTACAACCCATGATGATGAATTAATTCATGGAACGAATTTCAGCAATAAGCCAGGCATTGCTGTCCTGAGCTATCAGATTGAATTTACAAATCCTGGTACCTACTTTGTATGGGTCAGAGCATTTTCAACAGGAACGGAAGATAATGGGATTCACGTAGGGATTGATGGAGAATGGCCGGAATCCGGGCAGCGCATGCAGTGGTGTGACGGAAAAAATGAATGGACCTGGGATAGTAAACAACGCACGGAAGAACATCACTGTGGAGAACCTGAGAAAATATTTATCGAGGTACCAACTGCTGGTGTTCATACTATCCATTTTTCTATGCGTGAAGATGGCTTTGCCTTTGATCAGTTCCACTTATCGCAGAAATATGAATCTCCCTGAAGATAGGATATGCGTTATTCCAGCGAAGTTTCATGTTATCAGAAAAGTCTTATAAGGATTTCGCCGCACTTCTGATCTCTACATAAATTTTTCCTAAAAAAGAAAGCCCCAAAAAGGGGCTTGTTCAAGTAAAAATAGAGAGACATGACACTCAATATTTTTATAAGTTGAATGTTCCAATAGGGAGATGGAAGTATACATGTCGTTTTTCATTAAACAAATCATGTATGAGTCTCTATTTCTACACCTTTCTCTATTAAAGTCTCTTTGCGCGACAAAAACACAACAATCTTCTTGTCTATACGAGAATTTCTATGCTTACAAATTTCCCATCCTTCGAAATCCTCTAAATAATCACCTAATTGAAAATGTAAATACTTTTGATTGCCAATTGGATATCTAATATTCATTCCGACACGTAAAATGGTGTTTTGGTGAACTTTTTGATACTCGTCTGGCACTATAAAAATATCTGATAGTCAGTAATATGATGTCAAAAATATTTACCATTGTTCCTCGTATTTGATATCCGAAAAACTCGATTAATGAGTGTAAATTTTATAAATAAAAACTATATTTACAAATAAAAGGGTAAGAATTTATAAAATTTATGTGAGCGTGTCTAGAATTCCTCTCGAATACCCTACAGATTCTGAGAGCCCCATCATAGGGTCATCGGCATCCTTTTCATATTCAATGGATAGTATACCTTGATAGTTAATCTTTTTCATGGCAGTTAAAAATGCAGGAATATCAATTATTCCTCTTCCAAATTCTACGCTTTTTCCTGGAGCTCCTGTTTGATCTACATCTTTTAAGTGTATGTCGTAGATTCTATCAGCATATTTGAGAGCCATTGCCGCTGGATCTTGCTCTATTCTACGAGTATGACCTATATCCATACAAATCCCTATACGGGTATCCAGTCCTTTGATCTTTTCATATATCGTATCAGGACCTGGATATATGTCATCCCCGGGTCCATGATTATGGATGGCAAGGGTAATATCGTATTGTCTGACCTGCTCTTCCACTAATGGAAGTAACTCTGGGTTGGGTACGCCTATAATAACCCTTATAGAAGCAGCATCAGCATATCGGAATGCATTGCGGACTTCCTCTGCGCTTTTCATGTATATCACTCCGGCTCCATAGAGGTCTAGGCCCTCATTCGTTACCTTTTTGGACATTCGCTCCAGTGTTTTGTGATCAGATTCCAGGGGCATATGCATACTTTTTAGACACAAGTACTTAATACCCAGTTTTTGTGTAATCCGTATTACCTCATCAAGGGAAAATTTTCTCAAAGTATAGGATGCAAGTCCCAATTTGAGTGTTGATTCCTTCTTGGAAGCAGGAGTAAATCCCGAGACGGATGTGGGAGCGCTAACTGCTAAGGCTCCTACGCTGGATAATTGCAGAAATCGTTTGCGAGTAATTGAAGTTTTCATATGTGAATGATTTATCTATTCATACAAATTACTAAATTGGATGAACGTCAACAATCTAGTTCAATGAAATATCTGTTTGTCTATATCATTTGGTTAGGAATAATCGTCCCTGGAATGACTCAGGATCATATTTTTAATGATAGTATTCCTGAATTGATCTCTGTATGGCACAGGGTCGCAGATTATTCAAATCAACTTCGCTCAGTGGAGGCTGCAGAGCTTTCTCCCGATGGGAGGTGGGCAGTATCTGGTTCTAAGTTCGGATATCAATTGATGCTTTGGAGAGTAGCTGACGGAGCACTCCGATGGGAGCGCACCCTCGAATCTGAAGTAGAATGCGTGGCATTCTCACCTGATGGACAATTTGTCATCAGTGGAGGGGAAGATTATCATGTACGATTATGGGAAGTGGCTACGGGAAAAGAAGTGTATCATTGGGAACATAGCAGCAGTTTTGACGGAATTACATGGTCCAACAATGGAAACATTATAGCCGGAGGTACCGAAGAGGGAATACTCATCTTGTGGGATGCCTCTACCTATTCTCAACTAGGGAGGATCAAAACAGGTTCTACGATCAATTCGCTGGAATTTACCCAGGATGATCAATCCATTGTTGTAGGGGGAAATATACAAACTCCCGACCCAATCACAGGGAAAACCATATATACAGGCTTTGCTACGTTAATAGATGTAACCTCTCTTGAAGTCTTACAATCCTTTGAAGGACATACTGCATCCGTAAAATCCGTTCGTTTATCTCCGGATGAAAAATATATCGCAACGGGTGCATTCGATCAAACTGTTCGGCTATTTGATCTGCAAACGGGTGAGTTATTACATAGTGTTAAAGAACCTCTAAGAATTGAGGCTGTAGCTTTTACTCCTGATAATCAGTATCTCCTTACAGGAGGACACCAGAAAAAAATATCTTTTTACCGGCTATCAGATTTACAGTTAGTGTATGAATTGCCTACACCCAGAACAGAGTATATTTCATTCTCTCAAGATGGACGTTTGATGCTGTCTGCACATGAAGATAGCGGATTGATTTCTCTCTATCTGATGTTGTCCGATACTCAGCACAGACAAGGGGTATATCATCGAATTTCCAATCAACAACTTAACAATAGGGACCTCGAAGATCAGGAAAGGGATCAATAGGTGAATCGATGTGATTGAAAAAACCCTAATTCCCAATTTCAATCGTCCTGCTGCTTCCCATATACTGTCCTTCTGGTAGATCTAAGAGGATTTCGGTTACCTCATCTTTAGCATTCCAGAAAGATTGGAAATGCGAGCCTTCCTGTTCAAGTTTTGTAGATAATCCCAGATGATAGGAGCCTTGCGTTCGGTTGGGGTCCGACACGGTCAGCTTAAACTTGCCTTGAGGTAAGGATTGTAATAGGACAATACCTGGAGTGTGAGCGTGTAAGGTCAAGTCATCTGTGAGGGTCAATGTCCCAGCCTGATAAAATACCGCCTGTAACATACTCAGATCGGAATGGTATACTGCCTGTACTTCCGGGGTATTGGACAAAATGGATATATTGTCGGCAGCAACCTGTTGTACTAGTTTTTCCGATGTCGTAGCAGGATATACAATATATTGATAGGTTTCATCGCTGGGTCTGATACCGTGGTCGAGCCAGATCTTGAACACGTCCATTGCCACCTCATCCTTAGGAGAGTCGGTCTGTTTATTAATACGCCACCAGGATCCTTTTTGCTCATTGGATGAAATATGTACGCTTGTAGGCTGAGGGAAGACGTAACCCACCTGATCGTGATACACCCAATCCACTTGCTCATAGAATTGTTCTCCAGTTTCCACACCGGAAGATGTTCCGTTGGCAGAAAGTGTTATTTCATCTTTGAGATGGCTTTGGTTGAGGGTTGTCAAAACGGGAAACTCCCTGTTCCTACTGGATATTCCTGTGCCAAGGCATACATATTCCTCATCAAAAAAGAACCAGGCTTTTCTGGCAATCAGAGGATCGTGCGGACTTTTAAAGTCGAAGGCTGATGCTCCATAGGTTCCATCCGTGGCTGCACCAACAAATTCAGTACTACCTAGCTTTTGAATTTCATTTGGAGGGGGTAATTGAGGCTTTTGTAGAATGGTCGTACCCGGGATTTTTTGATAATCGTATACGGGCCAAATATCCAGATATTCATCTCCTGTAATGGAAAGATGATTTGCGCCATCTCCACGGTGGTGATTGAGCAGCCCTTCGCTATTGTAGGGTTGTTCCATGTTGTGCGTACGCGTAGAATACATTCTCACAGAAGCAAACCACTGGGGTCGCTGAAAAGTAAAGTGTTCAGTATGCCAGTAGTAAGTAGCGTGAGAGAGCGTGGGGGTAATTCCTTCCGTGCGTATAGCTACAATTTCCTGTAGTTCTTCTCTGCGATAATTTGATGTTAGCAATAGTTTTTCAGCTACACTCGCATTGTAGGGGCGCAATGTACCTATACGGCTAATACTTCGGTTTTTCGCGCCAGCATCAGGGAATTTCCCAAAAACTGCGGTTTTGCATATTCCATCTAAAAAATAATCAATGAGTTGGTTGAGGCGTTCCTCAGAAAAAGCAAATTCAGTGTCAGTTGTGTATACTGCCCACTCTACGAATGCTGCTGCATATCCCAATCCATAAGAGAGCGTATTGTTCACCCCATCCACCCTGTGATGAAAACTGTAGTCATGTTGTATACCCCGTCCCCCCATTTGCCGATTACTGAATCCCGTGGGAATATGCCGGAATCCATATCCGTATGTTGCCCCTACCCATTCTGAAAATTTGATTTCTCCTTCGATCACCCGTACGACTGTATTAAATGTTTGTTCATCCTTCAAAAATAGGGCATTCTTAGCTTGTATACCCGCGATTTTGATTCTATCTCCGCCTGGTCTGGCACCCGGAGCATCGATGGTCGCACGTCCAATCATAGTTTGTGCTTTTTCCACTAATGATTCTTCCAGTTCTTCTCCCATCAATAGCATCAAGGTAACCAACGCATTGGGAGTTCCTATTTGATTATGCCACCAATTCTCGCAGAAATAATCGTTTTCAACCCAGTGTCCCAGGGCAAGTTCAATAATATCCTTTATTTCTTCATTGCCTACAAAAGGAGAGGATGATGCAATATAGGCACGAGCCAGTGTATTCATGTGCGATAAATGAATGCGGTGTTCAAAGGCAGTACGGGAAACATCCTCATAATTTATCCCTGGCCATGTACCATCTTCTCTTATGCTCTCAATAAGGGTTCGTACTTCTGATTCATCAACCTTTGACTTGAGTATTTCCTTCACAACTCGTTGATTGATCTTGGCAAGAGAAGAATAACAGAAGGAATCAGGGACAAATAGTCCTAAAAAAACAGCACATAGAAAAGTGTGGATGCTTAGACAAAGCTTGGTGGTAGTATTCATTGTGTGGAGTAACTTAGCGTAATAGAGATACAATAAGTTACCATTTATTACTGTGACCTCAAGGACGAACGCACCAAATTTCATGAATAATTCATTATCAGTTGGTTACGGTTAAGGTATACATATTGGATCAATGTAAGCTTCTGATCAGTAGCTATGAATGATTTTAATGCGTTTACCCTACTGAACCCCCAAAATATTATCACACCATAAAATTGCCTATTTAACTGTTGGGGATTTGCTCCATGTGTTTTACGATCTCTTCATCTTCTGATTCCAGTTTATTGAGATATTTGGCAAATCTTTTCATTACCCAAAGATGGATCTGCGCCTGGGAAAGAATATAGATGAACCAGGGAAGTGTAGGGACAAATTCATGTATGGCACTGATTACGTATTTTCCTTGTAGTACTCTCCTAAATTCCAGCCAGCCGTAATCCGTTCTTTTGACGAGAAAGCCTCCCATGATATAAAACAGTTGGCGATTTTCATCGCTACGGTCTGGAATGAGCTTTAGCTTCAGTAAGGGGAATTTGAAGATGCTAAAAGTGGAGATATCGTTTTTAAGAGAAACATTGATCAGGTATTTAAAAAATCGTGGGAGCCATATTTGATACATTTGAGCAACCCAACCTGCACTCTTGCGCATGGGATTCGGAAGCCTTTGTACACTTCTCACCGTATTTTTTTCTCGCTTAGTTTGTTCTCCATAGGGCACCTTGGGAATATTCTGTTTCTCGGTGAGGGCTATCCTCGCAGCATCTTTGAAACTCAGGGTGTCTTCCTGGAACTTATCCATGATGGGATTAGGAGTAACACGAAGATTATGCCTCAAACTTTCTATTAAGGGAGACACAAGCGTTTGACTCGAATCTGAAAACAGGGCTACCCACAACTTCGAAAAACCAATGGAAAATACACGCACGGGAAAGATGAGCCTTTTTTTACCCATTAATTCTGCGGTAGTCCTCATCATCTCAACATATGTGGTAACTTCCTTGCCTCCGATGTCAAACACCTGATGGTAATATTGTTCATTTCCCAGACATTCATCAATAATTAATAAGGTATCCTGTAGAGAAATAGGTTGGGATTCTGAAAGGGTCCATTGAGGACTGATCATAACAGGAAGGCGTTTAACCAGCTTTTCAACGATTTTGAAGGAGGAGCCTCCAGGACCTACAATGATACCCGCACGAAGGGAAGTAAGTGCAACAGAGCGAGCACTCAGGGTCTGCTCTACTTCATAGCGACTTCGCAAATGACGGGAATATTGCTCTTTACCTTCTGGGAGGATACCCCCCAGGAAAATAATTTGTTTTACCTGATTCGCTTCAGCGGCACGGGCAAAATTATCGGCTAATAATAAATCCGTATCATCAAACGAACCTTGATTAAGGCGGGTGGAAGGCTGCATGGAATGAACGAGATATAAGGCATAGTCAACACCTTTTAATGCAGCGGTAGTATTGGAGAGCGAAAACATATCCAATATTCTCCATTCTACCTCATCGTCAGCTTCTTTCATTTTTTTTCTGCTCAGTGCAACGATATGATAGGTGTGTTTATACTTTTCGATAAACCATCTACCAATAAATCCTGTGGCACCTGCAATGGCTACAGTAGGTTTCATATTTGTTTAACACAAAACGTCTGTAAAGGTTGAACTCTCACGTCCAGTAATTATTATACGAATGTTTGTAAGATATGCTGTTTAAAGAAAGGGAGGAAAAAAGAGTGAATGATTACACCAGAAAACTATAAAATCAATGCATCATGTCGACTATATCCAAAATTCTCTGTATGAGTCGAATGAAAATGGTTAATATCTTACATATAAAAAATTATGTATTGATTAAAATATAATATATCTAATTCAAAATATATACATTCATTTTTTCTCCACGTGTTTTTCATATTTATTCTTTATGTTTTGAATAATTATAGTGTAAAATTAAATCTATTACGGCTTCATGAATCATATTCCGAACGTGCTGGATACTTAATAACAAAAATACTCTTTTGAGTAAAGTAAAGGATCATTTAGTATCCCTGTTCTCATTGAGTCAAAATCCATATTTATTCAATAAATTAAAATGTTTTTAGATGATTAATTATTTATTCCGTATTTTTCAGGGAAAAGGGGATTGTATTGATCACTAAACATTAATATTGTATTATAATATTATAATAAATAAAATATTATTTATTATAATTTAATACAACATAATAAAATACGTAATATGTAAATATACAGATAGCTTTATTAAATTGGTTTTAATGTTTGATAATTACCTCACATTAAACATTTTAACCCTAATTATATGCGTGCAGCTAATTTTTTTCAAATTTTTACTTTTATTTTGCTCTTTGTACCCTTCCTTGTATGTTATGAACACACCCTTGCTCAATCCCCTCCTGAAAACCCGGAATTGAGTCAACCGCAAACGAATGATATCAAACATGGTACTCAAGCTGATTCGCCTCGCGACGTGACAGTTTCAGGAACTGTTTATGCCTCTGGTTCTGAAGTACCTTTTAGCAATGTGACAGTATTGGTGAAAGGAACAACAACCGGAACCTACACAGGAGATGATGGTAGATTTGTTGTATTGGTGCCGGATCTCAACACATCCTTAATTTTTTCCTATGTAGGATATACAACCGTGGAAGTACCGCTTAATGGTAGTTCTAATATCACAGTTATCCTACAGGAAGAAGATAGTTATCTGGATGAGGTAGTCGTTGTGGGATACGGTAGTCAAAGAAAACGTGATATAACGGCTTCTATTGCTTCAGTAGATGAGCAGGAAATTCAGGAAATACCTGTAGCTAGTACCCTTCAAGCCTTGCAGGGAAGGGTTGCTGGAGTAGATATCCAGTCCGCCGGAGGTCGCCCCGGACAGGCGGCAAATATTTTGATTCGTGGTCGTAGATCGATCAATGCAAGCAATGATCCCTTGTTTGTTGTAGATGGAATCCCACTTACTGATGGTGGGACTGCGTTTGATATTAATCCTAGGGATATAGAATCAGTTGAAATACTTAAGGACGCTGCTTCTACTTCAATTTATGGATCAAGAGGTGCCAATGGAGTTATACTTATAACGACCAAAAGAGGTACAGATGAAGTTACTTCAGTGACCTACGATGGTTTTGTTGGTGCCTCTAGCGTAATCAAGCAGGTTGATATGATGGATGGTGCTCAGTTTGCCAACCTAAAGCGAGAAGCGAATCGAATAGATGCCAATAACAATGCTTCTTATTTGGGATCCATTCCCCCTGACAATATTGTATTTGATGATCCTGTTGAACTAGAGTCTATTTCACTTGGAAGATCGACGGACTATCAGGATCTGGTATTGCAAAATGGTCTGACTATGAATCATCAGTTGGGAGTGAGTGGCGGAAATGAAAAAACGCAATTTTTAATCTCTGCTAATTACTATGATGAAGAAGGGATCATCGAAAATATGGATTATAAGAGATATTCTGTCAGACTAAATCTGGATCACCAAATCAACAATTGGTTGAGAATAGGGACATCTTCTTATATCAATCGTACAGAGCAAAACTGGGGCTCTACTTCTGCCTGGGTGGAAGCAATTAGCAACAATCCACTTGGGTTACCTAGAGATCCTGAAACTGGAGCATTGAGATTCCTTCCCACAAATGATGGTATCCGTACCAATCCTTTGAGTGAATTGGTACCTGGAGCTTATGTGGATGAGAGAATCTTTCATACCATTTTTACCAGTGTGTACGCCCAGGCAGAATTTGCTAATGGATTCAGTTATCAAATGAGATTTGGACCAGAGGTAAGAACTGGAAGAAGAGGCTTTTTCCGTGCTAGTGAAACCAATGCCAATAGAGGGGGTCCTGGAGATGCAACAAAAGAAGATAATACTACCTTTAGTTACACATTGGAAAACATATTGACCTACGAAAAAAACCTCAACAACAGTTTTTTCAAACTGACATTCTTACAATCTATTCAGGATTATAACCAAGAGACACACGAATCCTCTATTGATAACCTACCTTTTGATACTCAGCTATTCAACAACTTAGGGACAGGTGATGTGACTACAGCCAATCTTAGTACAGGACTACAGGAGTGGCAATTAGCTTCCTTTATGACTCGGGTAAATTATGAGATTGCTGGAAAATATTTGATCCAAGCCAACATTCGTGCAGATGGTTCGTCTCGTCTGGCAGAGGGCAATAAGTGGGCATACTTTCCCGGAGTATCTGTAGGATGGCGCGTAGTAGACGAGCCCTTTTTGCGCCAAGCATTGTGGTTACAAGATCTCAAATTACGTGCTAGCTGGGGACAGGTTGGTAACACCTCTATAGATCCTTATCAGACTCAGGGGGCACTGACTCGTACAGCTTATAATTGGAACGATCTACCAGCAACAGGATATAGACTGGATCAATTGGCAAATCCCGACCTCTCCTGGGAGAAAACGGCTACTCTTAACGTAGGATTAGATCTGAGCTTATTTACTGGTCGTGTCATCCTGATTACAGACTGGTATCAATCCAATACAACAGATTTGCTATTGGAAAGAACGTTACCCATTACCTCAGGTTATCAATCTATCTTATTCAACGTAGGAGAAACTCAAAATACAGGTCTGGAGGTATCAATAGAGACCGTCAACTTTGATACTCCTGGTGGTTTTAGATGGACTACCCAGTTAAATTGGTTTACAAATAATGAAGAGATTGTTGAATTGGGAACTACTTCTGAGTTGGCAAATGGGTTGGTAGGTGATGTCGCGAATGAATGGTTTATCGGTCAACCTATTCAAGTGTTCTATGATTTTGAAAAAATAGGTATATGGCAACTAGGTGAGGAGGAACAAGCAGGGCAATTTGGTGATGTTCCTGGTGAAATTAAACTAAGGGATGTAAATGGAAATGGACAATATGACGGAGAAGATCGTATAATCATCGGTTCAGATGTTCCCGATTGGAGTGCAGGGATCACCAACCGTTGGGAATTTAAGGGTATCGACTTGTCGCTCTTCTTCTTTGGAAGAATCGGACACATGGTAAGAAGCGATTTTCACGATAACAATAACACGCTTTTTGGTCGCTATAATAACTTGAATGTAGATTATTGGACACCTGATTTTCCCACCAATGCTTTTCCTAGACCTAATCAAAATCAAGAGAGGCCTAAGTATAATACAACCATGTCTTATTTTGAAGGGGATTATATCAAGCTAAGGAATGCAACTTTAGGGTATACATTACCTGAGAGTATTACTCAAAGGCTAGGACTTTCCAGGGTGCGCATCTATGGAAGTGCACAGAATCCCTGGTTCACCGCAAAGTACGATACTTTCGATCCAGAGGCAGGAAGTGACGCTGAAGTGGACAACAATGAAATACCTTCCAGCAAACTGTACCTCGTTGGGCTTAACCTGCAATTCTAGTACTAATATTTCCATTCTTAAACACTTTTTACAAAATAAAAATGAAAGTCAATATATATACATTCTTGCTTATCCTGTCAGGTCTGTTGGTCCAATCTTGTAGCGAATTTCTGGAAGAAGATCTTATTACCGATGTAACTGCCGATAACTATTTCCAGCAAGTATCTGGATTTGAAGATGGAATCCGAGGCATCTACGAATCATTGGACTTGTTTTGGGGCTCGGAAATGGGTATGACATTTACGGAATTAGGAACGGATTACCATACGAATGGAGCAGACGGAAGCCACAAGGAGTTTAATTTATATGATTCTCGTCTTAGTCCTTCCGGAGACGATTATATCAATGACACCGACTTTGATGACGCACTTTGGCCTTTAATGTATACATCGATCAATCAATGTAACGCAATGATCGCACGAGCCAATCAGGTGCAAGGGATGGATGAGTCTTTGAAACAAATGCGTATCGGTGAGGCTCGATTTCTAAGAGGGCTGTTTTACTTCACCCTGGTTCAACATTTTGGGGATGTACACCTCAGTTTGGAAGAAACTCAAGGAGTCAAGTTAGATGCAAATAAGACAGATCGTCTTGAAATTTATGCGCAGGCTATTATTCCCGATTTTGAAGCTGCTGCTTCTGTTCTTCCACTTCCTGATGCTCAGCCGGATTATGGTCGCCCTACACGGCCAGTCGCAGAGTTTTTCCTGGCAAAAGCTTTTATGAGAAGAGGTTGGAATAATGACAATCTAACGGATTTTGAGCGTGCACAAACATTATTGGACAGGATAATAAATTCATACGACTTTGCATTATTAGATAACTGGGGAGATCTCTGGGACCAGGACAATCAAATTAATTCCGAGATCATTTGGGCTGTTCAGAATACAACTAATCTGAGTCTCAATGGGAGTGGTAATAGGTTCCATCTTTACTTTTTAATGGAGTACGATAAATTACCAGGAATGACTCGTGATACGGAAAATGGCCGGCCCTGGAAAAGAGCCCGTCCCACACGTTGGGCAGAGGCATTATATAATGACGTAACAGGTATTGACCCTGCTTCAGGCCTGGCGACTCAACCACAGGCTCTGGGAACTCGGGCAGATGTGAGGTATGAACTTGGATATAAGCACGTGTGGTATTGCAATAACCCAGGAACATATGGCGCGATAGATTTTATTGCAGATAGAGATTTTGTATTGGAAGAGGGAGATACAGCTATTTTTATTCCTCACATGCCTATGTCAGATACTCAAAGGATTGCCAAAAACTACCAGATATTTACTCCTGTGGAGTATACGGAAAAGATATACCCTGCATTAAATAAGTTTGCAGATCCACGCAGAGACAATCGTCAGCGTGTGCAGGGATCTAGGGACTTTATCATGGCTCGCCTGGCTGATGCTTACCTCTTGGCTGCTGAAGCCGCGTTCAAGCTTGGGAAATTGACAAACGCTGCGGAATATATCAATGCAGTACGTGAACGTGCTGCTCGCGAGGGTCGTGAAGAGGAGATGATCATTACCGCTAATCAGGTGACGATTGATTATATCCTTGATGAACGTGCCCGGGAATTGGCAGGGGAGATGCATCGCTGGGCTGATTTGACGCGGACAGGCAAGCTGGTAGAGCGTGTAATAAAATACAACCCTCAGGCAGCACCCAATATTCAGGACTATCATATTCTTCGCCCCATTCCTCAATCGCAAGTTGATGCAGTTGAAGGGGAATATCAACAGAATCCTGGGTATGCAGGAAGCTGAGATAGCCTGAAATCAGGTTAGAGTAGTAGTTATTGCAATAGTTGTTTTTTGGAAGCTCAGATATGTTAAATATCCAGGGCAAACGCACCAAATTTTATAAATAATTCATTGTTAGTTAATTAT